>CALWEP010000024.1 GCA_944377325.1 uncultured Lachnospiraceae bacterium | reverse complement strand
TCAATCGGCTTCGCCGCAAATTTTTGACGATTTGTCAAGTGATTTTGGCAAAAAAAGTGGGGGCTTTTAATAAAAAAGGAATCCAAACCCCTTATAAATCAAGGGCTGAAGATTCCGAGAGATTATTAAGAAAAAAAGGAGGTATCAAAATGGAGAAGAAAAAGACGCATCATCGAAAGTGGAGCAAAGAGGGAAAACTGCGCTTCATTCGGTTGCACTTGGACGAGCATATGTCAATCAGGGAAATCGAAAGGAAATACGGTGTAAGAAACACCTTGGTGTCCGCCTGGGTAAAGCGGTATCTGGAGGATGGTGAGGAAGCGCTGGAGCCAAAGAACGGCAACCCGTATGCAGCGCTGCATACCAGCAAGTCACTCAGCGAAGTAGATCGTCTGCGGCTCATCATTGCCAAGCAGGAAGTGGAGATAGCCCGGTTAAAAAAAGGGTATTGGGTGGAAGGAGTTGGTGCAAACAAGGAATACGTTACTGGCAAAGGAAAGACTACGAAATCATCGAAGAATTGAGGGAAAAATACCCTGTGGATTTTCTGTGTCGGCTCATGGATATAAACCGTTCTGGCTATTACAAGTGGCGGCAGCGAAAAGGGACAGTCAACCGCTACGAGCAGAATCGAGTCGTGCTGACAGAACTGTTACAGACCGCTCACGAAAAACATCCCTCGCATGGGTACCATCGCCTGGCGCTGGATGTGTTTTCAGAAACAGGATGGGTGTTTTCTCACAACCTGGCTCACAAGTGCTGTAAGGCCGCGGGAATACGTTCAAAAGCAAGGAAACGCCGTTATAAGCATCCCGGCGAGGAAAGTATTCTCTTTGCCAATGAGGTCAGAGGGCGCTGGAATGCGACCCAGCCGCTCCAACTCGTCGTTTCCGATATGACCATCTTCAAAGTTGCTAACACCTATTGGGAGTGGACCATCCTGCTGGATACCTTCAACAACGAGATCCTTGCCCACAGCGTTACATCTCAAGCGGGAAGCAACAAGCCTTACTATCACTGCCTTGAAGAATTGAAAAACCGAATGAACAAAAGAGAAGAGCAGACATCCCAGGTAGTCTTGCACACCGACCAGGGAGCTGTCTACTCTTCACGGGCTTTTTGCCAGGCCCATCATGATTATAACATACTTCGCTCTATGTCGCGAGGGGGAACTCCAACGGATAACCCAATTATTGAGGCTATTAACGGCTGGATTAAGGAGGAACTCTATCTTGACTTCGGTTTAGCCCATGCTGACAATGTTCCTGCTCTCTTGGATGCCTATGTTCAATTCTTCAATAATGATCGTCCTGCCGCCGCTTTGGGCTATAAAAGCCCCGTTCAGTACAGGTCTGAACGGGGCTTCCCCTAAATTACTTTTCTGTGTCTACTTTTGCTTGACAGGTGCAGCTGCCCGCAGGCACCGCGCCATTTTCATTTCTCAGATAAACTGATTATTCTCCCGGCTGTACTCATAGCCGATTTCTCCCAAAACCCGTTCAATTTCCTGTCGGTCCGCTCCGAACGCAGAGCAGAATTCCTCCAGGCTGGAACAATGGTCCCGCAGCTGCGTGTTGATGTAGCTGAGGAGAATGACCGGATCTTTCGGCATCATGTTTTCCGCCTCCCGTCTATCAATCTGCAGTTCGATTATACACAAATACGGGACCGTTTTCCAGTGTGAAATCCGTTTTTAGTACAGAGGATACATAAATTCCGCCGTAAGCGCACAGGTTATAATCGCAAGGATCATATAGGGAACGGTAAATTTCAGCACCTTCACCGGATTGTATCCGCCGGCAGCAAACGCAACCGCCGCCTCGCCGGAACCGGACGGAAATCCTACGGCAAACATGTTGGCCGTACCGATGATCAGCACCACTCCTCTGGGATCCCAGCCGCCGGCCAGAGCGATGGAGGCCGCGATGGGAATCAGCACGGTCTGAGTGGCCATGTTGGACAGGAAGGTTGTCATAATTACCGTCGCCGCAGAGAACACGAACATAACCAGCATGGAGCTGGGATGTCCTCCCAGCAGGCCCAGCACCAGAGTTCCGATGGCATCTCCCGCTCCGGATTTGCCCAGGGCATCCGCTACAACCAGTACGCCTGCAATCATCCACACCATATCTGTGGTCATGGCTTTTACTGCCTCATCTACTTTCAGCACGCCGCCGTAGATCAGCGCCAGCACACCGAAGGCCGGAGCCAGATACAGCAGATTTCCCGTCCACTTGTTGAGAATCATCAGCATCATCACGATTACAAACACGGCATACACGTACATTTCCTGGCCGTGGGACAGCATCTCCGCTTTTTTCGCCTCTTTCAGAGCCTTTTCGTTGATTCCCTCTTCCTTCGGCATCAGCTTCCATGCAAAAACGCTGTAGGCAGTGAGCACGATCATGCTGGGAATGGCATAAATAAAGGGATCCATCATGGTCAGCGCATACTGGGGATCCGGGTAGATTCCCTCATACAGACCGTTCAGGGTAGCAAAGGTAGCCGCTCCCATACCGATGGGGAAGCGGAATTTCCAGGCGCAGAGCACGCCCAGCAGAGGAAGCAGCAGTCTTTTTGCCGTAATGTCTCCCGTATTTCCCAGCGTCATCAGGAATACCACCATAATGGTGATTACCGCCGTAGACGGAATGAACTGAGCAAAGATCGCTCCCACCAGATAGAACATAAGAACCAGCAGAATTCCTCTCTTGCCCTTCATAGCATTCATCATCACGCTGATTCTGGCCACCAGGCTGGTTTTGGTAAGCACTGCGCTCAAAGCCAGCATGGGAGCGATCAGCACCACAATTTTATTTCCGAAGCCGCTGAAAGCCGCCTGCAGATCCACGATTCCCGTAGCCGCCAAAACGGCGCAGCAGGTCATGGTTGTCACTCCGAACGGAACCTTGTGCCAGATAAACATAATCATCATAAACAAGGTAACCGCCAGTACAATATACATTTCCATACGTTTTCAATCCTCTCAGACCTGTTTTATTTCATCAGTACCTTAACCTGTCTCACCCGCTCCTCTACGAAGTCGGCCCAAACCGTCTCATCCAGATAGGGCTGGCTCTCATGGGTGTACTGTCCCGCACGGTCCGTGATCTCAATCTGATTGGGATGGCTGGGCAGGGCAATATCCACATGGATCTGCTTGATCTTTTCGCTGTCGCTGATAAAGCGGTCCCGAAGGTCCGGAGTCAGGTACTTGCTGGTGCTGTAATAATCGTCATTCATGGTGTTGGCTCCCACACCGCCGTGCATGCCTACCGTGTAGGTCTCTCCGTTTGCCGGATTTGTCACATCCCAGAAAAAGCTGGTGCAGCCGATGGTATGTCCGGGAGTAAGCATGGTGCGGATGGAGATATTTCCCAGGGTAATCGGCTCTTCATCGGAATAATATTTGTCCACTTCAAACATCTGCGGATGAGAATCCGGATCCAGTACCATGGTCTCCTCGGGACAGGCCTTCATAAACTCCGTGTCCTCCTTGGACATATAAAGCTCTGCTCCCGTCAGCTTCTTCATGGCTGCCGCCGCTCCGCAGTGATCGAAATGAGCATGGCTGATCAGGATTTTCTTAATATCCTCCGGCTTATAGCCCAGACGATAAATGGAATCCACCAGCAGATAAACACTTTCCGGAATGGCCGTATCCAGAAGAATCAGTCCGTCCCCCGTGTCAATGAGGTAGCAGCCGACCCAGGTCTGGCCTGCTACGTACCAGGTCTGAGGAGCTACCTGGAAAGGCTTTATTTCCAGCTCCCAGGGCTCATAGGCCAGAGTTTTTACCGGATGCGGAATGGGTTTTGTACAACGAAATGCCATAATCTTCTATCCCCTTTGCTTATTTTTTCTTCACTTCTCTTGAAGTTTTTGTATATTTTGATTATAATGTCCAATATCTCTTATTTCAACTTATGGGTTTTTATATTTTCTCTTATCTATTTTAAGACAAATTAATCAGACTGAGTTACAAGAAAGGATTATTTTTATGGATCTGCGTCAGATTGAACATATTATTGCCATTGAGCGGGAGCAGAGCATCTCAAAAGCGGCGGAAAAGCTGTTTCTCACCCAGTCCGCCCTGAACCAGCAGCTCCTGCGCCTGGAAAAGGAGCTGGGGACTCCCCTGTTCGAGCGCCGAAAGCACTCCATGATCCCCACCTTTGCCGGAAACGTCTATCTGTCGGCCGCCCACCGGATGCTGGCCATGAAAAGGGAAACCTACAAGATCATTCATGACGTTTCCGAAGAAAACACCGGCGAAATTTCCGTAGCCTATTCACCGGAAAGAGGCTCCCTCATGTTTTCCCATATTTATCCCCTGTTCCACCAGCGCTTTCCCAACGTCACCTTCCGCATTGTGGAGGCTCACGTAAAAAAGATGGAGCAGCTCCTCCTTCAGCGCGAGGTCACCCTGGCCTGCCTGACTCATTCCCGGGAAGAGCAGAATGCCGCTCTGGAATACGCGGACACTGTGGAAGAACTGATGATTCTCGCCCTTCCCGCAAGCCACCCTCTGGCCGATCTGGCAGGAGAAGAGAGCTGGAAATACCTTCCCGAGCTGGATCTGACTCTGCTGCGCAGCGACTCCTTTGCCCTGATCTCCAAGCTCACCAAAATGCGGGAAATGATCGACACCGCATTCCGTCATGCAGGCTTTTCTCCCAAGATTCTGTTTGAATCTTCCAGCACCATGACCGTAGTAAATATGGTGAAAAATCAGGTCTGCCCCGCCTTTTTCCCCCAGTCCTATGTGGACCCGGAAGCTCCCATGGTCTACTTTACGCCCATCCCCCGTCAATCCTGGGTCCAGTGTGTGGCCTGCCTGAAGGGAGAATATCTCACCAAAGCCGAACGGTACTTTATCGAACTGGTGGGAAAATATTCCCGCGGCGAGCTTTAAAAAAGCCGGGAGACCGGCCTGCAGCCAAAACGGCACTGCAGGCCGGTCTCCCGGCTTTGTTTTTTATGAAGTTACAGCATTTCTTTTCCGCGGCAGTAGGTCTGAATCACATCGTAATTGTCATCCAGCACTACCAGATCGCCGTCACAGCCTGCGGCGATTCTGCCCTTTCTGTCATCCACTCCCAGGCATCTGGCCGGATTTATGGTACAGGAATTCAGGGCCGCGTCAAACGGAACCATCGCCTCTTCCACCAGAATCTTCAGACCTCTGTTCATCTGCAGGGTGCTTCCCGCAATGGTCTCCGTTCCTTTCAGTCTGGCCAGTCCGTCCTCGCCGATCTCAATGTCATGTCCTCCCAGCTGGTAAGTACCTCCGGGCGGGCAGTGCTTTGCTCTCAGAGAATCGGTAATCATCAGGCTGTAATCGCGTCCTTTTGCGGCAAAGAAGTTGTTGAGAGCCGCCAGATGGGAATGGCAGCCGTCGCAGATCACCTCGCCGTAAATATCACGGAAGCGGAAAGCGGCCCCCACCAGCCCCGGTTTCCGGTGATGATACGGGGTCATGCCGTTGTACACATGAGTCATGGACGTGGCGCCGTTGGCAATTCCCATCGCCGCTTCCTCGTACCGGGCCGCGGAATGGCCCATGCTCACCACTACGCCGTGGGATGCGCAGTATCTGGTGAGAGCATGATCTTCATCATGCTCCGGCGCTAAAGTGATGTAGCGGATCCAGCCTCTGGCTGCCTTCTGATACTCCTTAAACTGCTCTACCGTTGCTTTGGCGATCGCTTCCGGAGGCTGCGCTCCTTTATACTCCATGTCCAGATACGGTCCCTCGAAATGGATTCCCAGGATCTCCGCTCCCTCATAGCCCTCGTCGATCACCGCCGCCACATTTGCCACCGCCTTGGTCAGCACATCCGGCATCTGGGTCACCGTTGTGGGAAGAATGCCGGTTACGCCTTCCTCCGGAATCCGTCTCATCCAGTCTCTCAGTCCCTCCGGCTCCCCGTCATTGGTATCATAGCCATAGGAGCCATGGGTGTGCACATCTATAAAGCCGGGAACAATCCTCTTATCCCCGTAGTCCCGGTCCGCCTCCTTTTCTCCGTATGGCCAAATGCCTGCGATCTTTCCATCCTGGATTTCCACATCCGCCGGAAAAAACACGCCGGATATCCACACTCGTCTGCTGCGTATTATCATATGACTTCCACCTCCTGTCATCATATCTTCAGTATACTATCTGCCGGCTCCGGTGACAAGGACTTTCCCATATTACGGCTGATTATGCCTCTCCCTGCTTTGCCATTTCCATGTGAATGTTTTTCCCCTTGATTCTGGAGTTCTTCATTGCCTCCAGCACCTCCTCCGCGCAGTCTTCCGGAACCTCCACGAAGGTGTAGCGGTCATACATATCGATGCTGCCTACCAGCCTGCCCGGCATGCCGGATTCCCCTGCAATGGCTCCCAGCACGTCTCCCGGCTTTACGTTGTGATTTTTTCCCACATTAATGAACAGGCGGACCATGTCTCCGTCATTCTGACGTCTTCCGCCTCTCCGGCCGCCCCGGCCGTTTTCCCGGAACTCTCTGCCGTCCCGGCCCCGCCGTCCTCCGGACGGACGTCCCAGTTCCTCCAGATCTCTGGCCGTGCGGAAATCGTCGATGGTGTCCTCCACCTCATCCCCCATGGCCAGCCGGAGAAAGGCCGCCGCCAGATCCATAGCCGTATAATCCTCTTCCAGGATCTTTTTCTCCACGGCGTCGATCATCTCGGACAGATCTTCCTTTTCAATAATATCCGTCACCTGTTCCAGAACCTTTTCCACACGGATATCCGTAATGTCATTGAGCGACGGGATCGCCTGCGGAATAATCTTGGTCCTGCAGTACCGCTGAATATCCCTGAGCTTATAAACCTCTCGGCCCACTACCAGGCTGAACGCCCGGCCTTCGCGGCCGGCACGGCCCGTACGGCCGATGCGGTGCACGTAATATTCGTCATCCTGAGGAATGTCGTAGTTGAACACTGCCTCCACGTCATCCACATCGATTCCCCTGGCTGCCACATCCGTAGCCACCAGAATCTCCGTACGGCCGTTTCGGAAACTGTTCATCACCTTGTCCCTCTGGGTCTGCTTCAGATCTCCGTGAAGCCCTTCCGCAAAATATCCTCTTCCCTGCAGAGCCTCCACCAGCTCATCCACCTGCTTTTTTGTATTGCAGAAAACCACGGACAGCTTGGGAGAATACATATCCAGCAGCCGGCACATAACTTCCACCTTGTTCTTCGGCTTCACTTCATAATAGTACTGGGTCACTTTGGGAACCGTAAGCTCCTTTTTCACCACTTTCACGATTTCCGGATCTTTCTGGAACTTCTTTGCAATCTCCATAATAGCCGGAGGCATGGTAGCGGAAAACATCACTGTCTGCCTCTCCTCCGGCAGCTGGCTGAGGATCGTTTCCATATCCTCCAGAAAGCCCATGTTCAGCATCTCGTCTGCCTCATCCAGAATTACCGTGTGAATATTGGAAACCTTTATGGTCTTTCTCCGCATATGGTCCATAACCCGTCCCGGAGTGCCGATGATGATCTGCACCCCGTCCTTCAGGGAGCGGATCTGCTTTACGATCTCCTGACCGCCGTATACCGGGAGCACTTTCACGCCGTGCATATATTTCGCCAGCCGGCGGATTTCCTCCGCCACCTGAATCGCCAGCTCCCTGGTGGGGCAGAGGGCGATTGCCTGGAGCTTCCGGCTCTTGGGATCGATCTTTTCCAGAAGGGGAATGGCAAACGCCGCCGTTTTCCCCGTTCCCGTCTGGGCCTGACCGATAATATCACGGCCCTCCCGCTGCAGGGGAATCGCCTGAGCCTGAATCGGCGACGGCTCCTCAAATCCCATATCCCGCACGGCTCTCAAAATCCTGCTGTTTAATTCCATCTCGTCAAAGTTTGTTGTTTCCATTTATGCTTCCTTTCCATATTTCATGCAAATCCTTTTGTTCGGGCAAAGAAAAAGGGGGCATCAGCCACGTCAGGCTTTGCCTCCCTCGTTCGTACAGTTTTATAATATAGCAGAGAACCTCTTCTTCGTCAAGAAAAAACTCTAACGGCCCAGGGCCCGTCTCAGCGCCTTCGCCAAGGCCGCCGCCGCGAAACACTTCGCCACGTCCAGCGGAACAAAGGGAAGTGCATCCCTTACCACCAGCACGGCCCAGGGCAGACCTGTGGTGATTTTGGTCCAGGACATTCCACAGAAATAAACCACAGGAATTCCCGCCGCAATGAGAAATGCCGTCTGCTTTCCCAATCCCTTTACCTTCCGGCAGAAAAGAGAAATCAGCACCGCCGCCGCGAGAAAGCCCACAATGTAGCCTCCTGTAGGCCCAACCAGTCTGGCAGCTCCTCCCACGCCGCCGGAAAACACGGGAACCCCCGTCACTCCCAGAAGTATCCACACCAAAAGCACCGCCGCCGTTTCCGCCGGTCCGAGCAGCATTCCGATCAGATTTACCATAAGGGTCTGCGCCGTAATCCCCACTTCCGTAAACGGCAGAGGAATGGTAATATACGCCGACGCGCACATCAGCGCTGCCAGCAGCCCCATCACCGTCAGCTCCCTTGCTTCCCATCTTTTATGTCTGTTTTTCCCGTTATTCTCCATCCCGCTTCATCTCCTGTCGCTTTCTGCCTGCATTCGCAGCTCCGCTCCCAGTATACCGTCTCTTCTCAGTATTGTCAACTTTAGATATATTATAAAGTTAACAATGAATTTAAAAAATAGGCTGCGCCTATTCAACTCCCCTGCCCCTCAATCATGAGGGGTTAGGGGTTTCTTTTTGTTACTTTTTCCTGCATAATAGTCTTATGAATATCTTACAAAGAATCTTTACAGACCATT
>CALWEP010000023.1 GCA_944377325.1 uncultured Lachnospiraceae bacterium | reverse complement strand
TCAGGCATCCCTTGGTATCCCTGAGCCGGGCGATGGTCTCTTTCAGCTCCATCTCCTGCTCCTTTGTCCCGGAGAAGGGGACAGATTGTTTTTTGCAAGCCATTTTCAAACCTCCTCATTCAGTCATTACATTGTGCAATACATAATGGTATCTTAGCACAAATAAATGTAAAAATCCACTAAAAAAAAGGGGGCTGACAGAAAAGTAACAAATTAATTATGTTGATAATTGCCAAAACGGATGGTATTCTAGATGTATAAAATGACAGATGTTCCTGCAAGGGGGAACAGACGGAGGAAAGGGTGGATTGGCGATGACGGTGGAAGACGTTCGTGCGGCGCTGGGAGCCAGAGTCCTGGTGGGCAGAGAACACCTGGATCGGGAAGTGAGGTCGGCCTGCGGTTCGGATATGATGAGCGATGTGCTGGCTTTTTCAAAAGACCACAGCGTGCTCCTTACCGGGCTGGTAAATCCGCAGGTGGTGAGGACTGCTGAAATGCTGGATATTGTCTGCATTATTTTTATCAGAGGAAAAAAGGCGGATGAAAAGCTGCTGGAGATGGCCAGAGAAAGGGATTTGGTGGTGCTGGAAACGGGGCATCGGATGTTTACGGCCTGCGGCCTGCTCTATCAGGCCGGCTTGCGGGGAGGTGCGGTCTGATGGAGGATGCGATCATTCTGAAATACGGGATCTCGCCGGATGACTTTACCAGGGCCGGAGAGGCCAGCAGCGATGTGAAAAGCAAGCTGAAGCAGATGGGAGTTTCGCCGGAAGCGGTGAGGAAGGTTGCCATCGCCATGTATGAGGGGGAGATCAACATGGTGATTCACGCCAAAGGCGGAGAGATCACCGTGCAGATCACCCCGGATCGGATCATCATGGAGCTGGCGGATGTGGGGCCGGGAATTCCGGACGTGGAGCTGGCCATGAAGGCCGGCTATTCCACTGCCCCTGATGAGATCCGATCTCTCGGTTTCGGGGCGGGAATGGGCCTTCCCAATATGAAAAAGTACACGGATGAGATGAAGATCGACACGACGGTGGGAGTGGGAACGACAATTACAATGGTGGTGAAGCTTTAATGGACAAATTTTATCATTCCGTTCACCTGGACGAGGAACTGTGCAGAGGCTGCATCAACTGCATCAAGCGGTGTCCCACTCAGGCCATCCGGGTGAGAAACGGAAAAGCCAGGATCAACAGCAAATTCTGCATCGACTGCGGAGAGTGCATTCGGGTATGCCCGCACCATGCAAAGCAGGCATCCTACGATAAGCTGGATGTACTGAAGGAGTATAAATATACGGTGGCCCTTCCGGCCCCGTCTCTTTACAGCCAGTTTAATAATCTGGACGATGTGAATATTGTGCTCAACGCTCTGCTGCTCATGGGCTTTGACGATGTGATGGAGGTGAGCGCGGCGGCGGAGCTGGTGAGCGAAGCCACCAGAGAGTATCTGGCGGAGCATCAGGAAAATCTGCCGCTGATCAGCACGGCCTGTCCTTCTGTGGTGCGTCTGATCCGCGTCCGCTTTCCCAATTTGATTTCTCATCTGCTGCCGATCAACCCTCCTGTGGAGGTGGCGGCCTGCATGGCAGCCAGGCGGGCGATGGAAAAGACGGGGCTGTCCAGAGAAGAGATCGGGGTCTGCTTTATTTCTCCCTGTCCGTCCAAGGTAACCTATGCCAGGGCCCCTTTGGGGACGGAAAAAAGTCAGATTGACCGAGTGCTGGCCATTAAGGATGTATATCCCAGGCTGCTGTCCTGCATGAAGGCTGTGGGAGAGGAACCGAAGGAGCTGGGGACATCGGGAAAGATCGGAATCAGCTGGGGACGGAGCGGAGGAGAGGCGGGAGGCCTGTTCACCGAGAGCTATCTGGCGGCAGACGGAATCGAGAAGGTGATCCGGGTGCTGGAGGATCTGGAGGACCAAAAATTCTCCAATCTGCAGTTTGTGGAACTGGACGCCTGCAGCGGAGGCTGCGTGGGCGGAGTTCTGACGGTGGAAAATCCTTACGTGGCGGAGGTGAAGTTAAAGCGCCTGAGAAAGTATATGCCGGTGGCCAGAAGCCATATGGATGAGGAGGATCAGGCGGAGAACTTCATGAACTGGACGAACAAGGTGGATTATGAGCCGGTATTTTCCCTGGGACAGAACATGATGGAAAGCTTTGCCAGACTCAATCAGGTGGAGCGGCTGCTGAAAAAGCTGCCGGGGCTGGACTGCGGTTCCTGCGGAGCGCCTACCTGCAAAGCGCTGGCAGAGGATATCGTGCGGGGGGACGCCAGGGAAGAGGACTGCGTGTACTATCTGAGAGAAAGCCTTCACAAGCTGTCCTGCGAGGTATCCCATCTGGCAGATGATATGGCGGCAGGGAAGAAGGACAGTCAGGAGAGCTTAAAGATCCTGAAGGAGTACATACAAAAGATTTCTGACGATATGGCAAAGCTGGACGAGGAAAAGAGGTAGTTCATGACAGTAAGGGAATTGATGGATGACGGAAGATTCCGGGTGGTCAGTCCGGGGGAAAATGAGGACAGAAAGGTGGACACAGTATTCTGCTGCGATCTGCTGAGCGTAGCCATGGGACGGGCGCCTTCCGGCTGTGCCTGGGTAACGGTAATGGGCAATATGAATACGCTGGCGGTGGCGTCTCTGACGGATGCCGCCTGCGTCATTCTGGCTGAGGGAGCGGTTCTGGATGAAACGGCCAGGAAAAAGGCCGGAGAACAGGGGATCACTGTGCTGGCCACGGAGGAGCCGATTTTTGAAACGGCTCTTGAAATTTATAAACGGCTTTAGTTTTTGGAGGAGGGAGTCCTTTGGAGCTGTATTACGATCTGCATATTCATTCCTGCCTGTCTCCCTGCGGGGATGAGGACATGACGCCGGCCAATATTGTGGGAATGGCGGCTGTGAAGGGACTGGACGTGATTGCGGTGACCGACCATAATTCCTGCAAAAACTGTGAAGCCGCCATGGCGGCAGGAGAGGAATACGGAGTTCTGGTGGTGCCGGGAATGGAGATCTGTACGGAGGAAGAGGTTCATGCCGTATGTCTCTTTCCCGGTCTGGAGGAGGCCATGGATTTTGACCGGCTGGTTTACGGATGCCTTCCTCCTGTGAAAAACCGGCCGGAGATTTTCGGACGGCAGCAGATTTATGACTGCCGTGACCAAATACGGGGAGAAGAGCCTTACCTCCTGATCAATGCCTGCGGAATATCCTTCGACAGTCTCTGGGATCTGGTGAGGGAGAGAGGGGGAGTGATGTTTCCCGCGCACATCGACAAAACGGCCAACAGTCTGATTTCCAACCTGGGTTTTATCCCTCCGGACAGCCGGTTTACTGCGGCGGAGCTGAAAAACCTGGAAAATCTTCACCGCCTGCGGAAGCAGGAACCTTATCTGGACCGCTGCCGGATCGTGAGCAATTCCGATGCTCACTATCTGGAGCATATCAACGAACCGGAGCTGGTTCTTCCGGTAAGGGAAAAGACGGCGGCGGGAGTGGTGGAGGCATTGCTCTGAAATAAGTTTTGGTAAGTCTGAATAGAATATTAATTAATTTGACTAAGTGATATAAAAAGAGCTACAATGATATCAACGAAGGCGGGAATCCCCCGCAGGGTTCGGATTATGAAATCAAATGGAGAGGAAGGTAAAACGTATGGCATCACCAATCATTACCAAAATGGAAGTGTACCCGGTGGCAGGCAAGGACTGCATGGAGCTCAATCTGAGCGGAGCGCATTCTCCCTATTTTACGAGAAACGTGGTTATTCTCTATGCCGATAACGGCGAGATGGGCGTAGGAGAGGTTCCGGGAGGAAAGAAGATCACCGCTGCGCTGGAGGAGTGCATCCCGATCGTGGAGGGTACGAAGGTTGCGGAGTACAAGAGCACTCTGCTGAAGGTAAAGGCTCATCTGGATTCTAAGGGAGAAGAGGATGTGAGAGGAAATCAGACCTTCGACCTGAGAACGGGAGTTCATGTAATTACGGCGATTGAGGCTCCCTGCCTGGATCTTCTGGGCAAGCATCTGGGAGTTCCCGTGTGCGAGCTTCTGGGAGACGGACAGCAGAGAGACAAGGTTCGCATGCTGGGATATCTGTTCTTTGTGGGCGACAGAAACAAGACGGATCTTCCTTATGATTCCGAGCCGGATTCCGACTGTGAGTGGTACCGCATCCGCCATGAGGAGGCCCTTACCGCCGACAAGATCGTGGCATTTGCAAAGGCAACTCATGAGAAGTACGGTTTCCAGGACTTTAAGTTAAAGGGCGGCGTTCTCCCGGGAGACCAGGAGATGGAAGTAATCCGTGAGCTGAAGAAGGCATTCCCGGAGGCAAGAATCGACCTGGATCCCAACGGCGGCTGGACCCTGGAGCAGGCCTGCGAGTATGTGAAGGGAATGCAGGGCATTCTGACCTACTGCGAGGATCCCTGCGGAGCAGAGGGCGTTTATTCCGGCAGAGAGATCATGAGCGAGTTCAGACGCCGCACCGGCTTCCCCACCGCTACCAACATGATCGCTACGGACTGGAGAGAGGTGAGACATTCTCTCGACTCTCAGGCAGTTGACATCATTCTGGCAGATCCCCACTTCTGGACCATGAGCGGTTCCGTACGTGTGGCTCAGATGTGCCATGACTTCGGCTACACCTGGGGTTCTCACTCCAACAACCATTTTGATATTTCCCTGGCAATGTTTACTCAGGTGGGAGCGGCTGTTCCCGGCGAGTACAATGCCCTGGATACCCACTGGATCTGGCAGGAAGGTCTGGAGAGACTGACCAAGGAGCCGCTGCAGATTGTGGACGGCTGCGTGGAAGTTCCGAAGAAGCCCGGTCTTGGCATTGAAGTGGATCTGGAGCAGGTAAAGAAAGCTCACCAGCTCTATCTGGACAACTGCCTGGGCGGCAGAGACGATTCCATCGGAATGCAGTATCTGATCCCCGGCTGGAAGTTTGATCCGAAGAAGCCCTGTCTGGTAAGATAATCCGGCGGATGCCAATTATAATACGAAAATAAAATAAGCCGCTGTCTGCGGTTTCCGGGTCAGATTCCCGGAAGCTGCGGACGCGGCTTTTCGCGTATTTATTCGTTTATGGCTTCAATGCCGGCCCGGGCTGCTTCTTTCATACGATTCCGTATTTTTTCCAGCACCTCGGGAGCCAGCTTCTCCCAGTCGGCAACCTCTCCTGTGATGCGAAGCGGTTCCCGTGTCCGGTAGGAGCGGGTCGGATTCCCGGGAAATTTCTGGTCGGTCACGTTGGGGTCATCTTCCAGAGAACCGGTGGGCTCTACAATATAAATTCTGCCGGGACCGTCTCCTTTTGCCAGTTCCGCTGCCAGAGCGGCTCCCTCTTTCATAGCGGTTGCATAAACAAAATTTGCTCTTTTTCCTGAGCCGTAGTTGGATGGATAGCCCGGTATGATCAGATCTCCGGCTTTCAGATCCGCCTTGGTTCCGTGATAAAGGGGGCCGCTTTCTTTCACATTTTTACGTATCCCCGCCGGACGGAAGCCTTTTTCCGGATCCGGGCCGCACATTTCTCCTTCTGAGGTCAGCCTGTTCCAGGCCTCCCTGAAATTCTTCTGTGGCTGAGTCATTGCAGAACCTCTCCTTTGATGAATTGATAAGCGATTGACAGCTTGAAAGCCAGCATAACATTTCGAGTGGAAAATTACCAGTCTTTCTCTGCCGGCCAGAGTGTGGTATAATAATTATATAAGGGGAAAATCTTACAGGTCTTGCTTTTTCCATGGTCCGATTTATGATTATATAATCAGTTATATATTTATGGAGGATATGTTATGGAGAAAGCAAGACCTTTGTGCATTCCGGAGGTCAGAAAGCTGAGTACGGCTGCGGAAACCATGGCAAACAAATTTTTGAAGGAAAACGGTCTGACCAGCTTCCGGAGTATCGCTTTATTTTTGTTTCTGCAGAACCGTACGGAGAAAAAGAAGCTTATGACTCAGAGGGATCTGGAACGGGCCGTGGGTATGAGCAATCCGGCTGTGGCGGGAGCTGTCAGCAGATTGGAAGGAAAAGGCTTTTCCGGGGCTTTACAGATCAGGAAAGGGCGGCGACAGCCGTTCTGATTTTGGCGTACAGATGGCTGGCAAGGGAAAATAGGGATTGACAGGGAAAGGGGAAGAACAGAAAATAAAGACAGAAGAGGACGGTGCGGGAAAAGGCGGTCCGGCGGAAAATGACAGGAGGAGACGGGATGGAGCAGTGGAATTTTTATTTTGCCGGTATTTTGTACGGAAAGCTGTATTTTGGAGAGAACAGGCTGGAGGTTCGGTGCCTTGATGAAGCGACTGCGCTTTGGGGGACAAGACATCCTTACGGAGAGGAGGACGACCGGTATTTTGCGGAGCTGTGCAGCAGAGATATAAGCGGATTTTTCGGGAACCTCAGAGAATATGAAACGAAGGCGGCGCGGCGGCCGGCGGATTTTATGACGGAAAACGGAGAGGAGTATACGGCGAGAGGGGAAAATGAATATTTCCAGCGGCGGAAAAAGTTTCCCCGGGACCTGTTTTTTGCAGACGGGAAGGTATATGCCGTGATCATGAGCGGCAGGGACAGCTGCGGAGTTCTGGTGAAGAGAGGAATGGAAAACAGAACGCCCTTGGCATCTTGGGAGGAGATCTACCCTCTGAGGGAAACGGAAGAGTATGAGCCGGGAGAGGTACGCCCCGTAAAGGAAATGGGAACTTTTTTTGTTGTCACGAGAGACGGGGAGAAGCTGGCTTCCGATGTATACCTTCCCGGCGGCGGCCCGGAAGGAGAACGGGTGCCGGCGGTTCTGGTGCGTACTCCCTATGGACGGAAAAAGGGAGTGAGAAGCTATTTCCGCTATGTGCAGAGAGGCTATGGGGTGGTTATCCAGGATACGAGAGGACGGGAAGACAGCACGGGAGAATGGCTTCCGGAGTACTTTGAGGCGGAGGACGGAGATGATACCCTGAACTGGATCGCCGGCCAGGCCTGGAGCGACGGCAGCGTGGCCATGACAGGCGGCTCCTACCTGGGGTATGTGCAGTGGGCTGCCGCTTCCGGCGGAAATCCCCATCTGAAGGCTATGCTCAGCGGCGTCTGCGCCGGAAGCGCCTTCGGAGATTTTCCCAGACGGGGAGGATGCTTTAATTCCGGGATCATGGCTTGGGCCTTCGCCATGTCCGAGCAGCGGATGAGGGGGGATCTGATGGTTCGGGAGGACTGGGATCAGGTGCTGGATATCCGCCCTTTGAAGGAGCTGCCTCAAAAAGCTTTGGGTCATCCGGTGGACTTTCTCTCCAAATGGCTGGATCATGAGCACATGGATGATTTCTGGAGAAAAACTGACTGGAAGGCGAATTATAAGGGAGGGCCGGTTCCGGCTCTGATCATGTCCGGCTGGTTTGACGATAACGGAATGGGGACTACGGAGGCTCTGGAGCTGGTGAAGAGCTGGCCGAAGGGGACCTGGAAGACGGTGCTGGGGCCGTGGAAGCACAGCGGGAACGCGGATTATGACATTCACGGCCAGTTTATGGGAGAGGACGCTCTCAGGTATGATATGGATCTCCTCTGCATGAAATGGCTGGAGCATTTCCTGAAGGGAGCGGAGAACGGGATCGAGAAGACTCCGGCGGCGGAGTACTACACTTTGGGAGAAAACCGGTGGAAAACGGCAGAAGCCTGGCCGCCGGAACACTGCCGTACCGTAAGGCTGTTCCTGGACGGAGAGGAGAACGGAGCGGCTGCCGGAAAGGGAAACCGCTGCGGAAGAGGACTCCTTGTGCCGGAGGAACAGAGCTGCAGGGAGGGCGCTGACGGTTATGTGTATGATCCGGAGCACCCCGCAGTTCATCTGGTGGATATGTCGGAAAACGAGCTGTCGGTGCCGGAGGATTATACGGAGGAGGAAAAGCGGACGGACCTGCTTTCCTACAGTACCCTGCCGTTTAAGGAGCCCTTTGTGGTCACGGGAGACGCCGAAGTCCGCCTGTTTCTGTCCTGCGACTGTCCGGACACGGATGTGATTGTGCGGATCACGGATGTGGATGAGAACGGCCGGTCCGTGAAGCTGGCGGACGGCGTGCTTGGGGCGAAATACAGAAACGGCTTTGATCATCCGGAATATATGGAGCCGGACGGCGTGTATGAGCTTTCGATTCTCACGACAAAATTCTCCAACGCCTTTCTGCCGGGACATCGCCTGAGGCTGACCGTTACCTCCGGAGCGAAAAACTTCATATTTCCAAACAGCAATACGGAGCAGGGGTTTGACAGCCGGACGAAGCGAAAGGCGGCAGTGCTGGTAAGAAGGGGGATGGGTCATTCCTCGTATGTGGAATTTAAGGCAGAATCGGCCCCGGTATTTAATTAAAAATATTAAGTAAACAAAAATATTTAATAATTTTACTTATTGGTTTTTCCGGATTATAATAAAAGCAACCTGCCGGAGATGAGTGTTATTTTCGTAATCCGGCGAGAAATAAAGGATGCAGAAAGGAAGAAAAGTATGAGCGCTCCACTGTACATCAAAATTAAGGATGAAGACAACGTGGCGATCGCAGTCAATGAGATCAAGGCCGGCACGGAAGTGATGGACGGCATTGTTGCGGCCCAGGACATTCCCCAGGCTCACAAGATCGCCCTGTGCGACATTCCCAAGGGCGGAGAGATTATCCGCTACGGAGTGGTTTTAGGGTATGCCATCGATCCCATCAGCAAGGGAAGCTGGATCAACGAGCATATGCTGGAGCTTCCCACTCCTCCGGACGTGGACAACATGGAATACGGAACCAATCTGGTAACGGATCTGCCGGAGCCGCCGGTGACTACCTGGGAGGGATACAGAAATCCCTGGGGAGGTCCTGCGGGAACCAGAAATATTTTAGGAATCAGCACCACCGTGCAGTGCGTGACCGGCGTGCTGAATGTTGCTGTGGAGAGAATGAAAAAGGAGCTGCTGCCCAAATATCCCAATGTGGATGACATTGTTCCGGTGAATCACCCCTACGGCTGCGGCGTGGCGATCAATGCTCCGGAGGCGAAGGTGCCCATCCGCATTCTCCGCAATCTGGCCAAGCATCCCAACTTCGGCGGACAGCTGATGGTGGTGGCGCTGGGCTGTGAGAAGCTGACGGTGGAGATGCTCCTGGACGAGGGCGATATCAGCCCGGAGAACGTGATCGTGCTCCAGGAGGAGAAGGGCTTTGATGCCATGATCAATGCTCTTATGGAAATGGCGGAGAAGAAACTGAAGATTCTGAACGAGAGAAAGAGAGAGACTCTTCCCCTGTCTGAGCTGCTGATCGGAATGCAGTGCGGAGGCAGCGATGCCTTTTCCGGCGTGACAGCCAATCCTTCTGCAGGATATGCGGCGGATATGCTGGTAAAGGGCGGGGCTACGGTGATGTTCTCCGAAGTGACGGAGGTGCGTGACGGCGTTTATCTGCTGGCTCACCGCTGCGTCAGCGAAGAGGTGGAGAAGAAGCTGGCTGCTGAGATGAAGTGGTATGACAATTACCTGATCAACGGTCAGGTGGATCGGAGCGCGAACCCCACCCCCGGAAATAAAAAGGGAGGTCTGGCCAATATCGTGGAGAAGGCCATGGGTTCCATTGCCAAATCGGGAACTTCTCCCATTGTGGAGGTGCTGTCTCCCGGAGAGAAGCCGTCCAAGCACGGCCTGATCTATGCGGCCACTCCGGCCAGCGACATTGTGTGCGGCCCCTGCCAGCTGGCTTCCGGCATCGGCCTGCAGGTGTTCATGACCGGAAGAGGCACGCCTTATGGCTTGGCCATTGCTCCGGTGATCAAGGTCTGCTCCAGAAACGATATGAAGGAGCAGTGGCCCGATCTGATCGACGTCAACGCAGGGCCGGTGGCCACAGGAGAGGCTACCATTCCGGAGATCGGAACCCAGCTGTTCCATGAGATCATCGACGTGGCCAGCGGAAGAAAGCAGAGCTTTGCGGAGAAATATAAACTTCACAATGATCTGTGCATTTTCAACCCGGCACCGATCACCTGATAAGGACATACTATATATAGAAGGAATGAAATTAAGGGCTGCCCGGTATTTTCTCGGGCGGCCTTTTTTGACTTGACATAAGTACGAAATCATACTAAAATATTAAGTACGATTTCGTACTATTTTTATAAGGAGGGAATTTTGTGGAACATTCATGCAGTATGATCAAGCACTACAATCTTTTGCTGGGAGAACTGGAGGGGGTTTATCATGATATTTCTCTGAAAATGGGATTGTCTGACAGCGTTTCTAGAATCCTTTATACACTCTGTGTTTTTGACGGCTGCTGTTCTTTGAGCCTGGTCTGCCGTCAGACAGGAATGAGCAAGCAGACGGTCAATTCTGCCATCAGGAAGCTGGAAGAGCAGGGACTGGTTTTTCTGAAGTCTGCAAAAGGGAAAAATAAGGATGTGATTCTGACGGAAGAGGGAGTAAAGCTGACAGACCGTACAGCCAGAAAGATTATTGAAATGGAAAATGACATTTTCTGCTCCTGGAGCAAGGAAGAGGCGGAGCAGTACATGGTTCTCACGGAAGAATTTCTGAAGTCTATGCGGAAAAAAATGCAGGATCTGTGACAGGAGGAAGGGATGATACAGTTATCGGATCACTTTACATACGGGAAGCTGCTGCGCTTTACACTGCCGTCTGTCGTCATGCTGATTTTTACATCGGTTTATGGCGTGGTGGACGGCTTTTTTGTCTCAAATTTCGGAGGGAAAACCGCATTTGCAGCGCTGAACTTTATTATGCCCTTTCTGATGATTCTGGGCTGCGCCGGCTTTGTGTTCGGAACGGGAGGAGGCGCTCTGATTGCAAAAACCATGGGAGAAGGGAAAAAGGAAAAGGCCTGCCGCATATTTTCCATGCTGGTGTCCGTGTCCATTGGGACCGGCGTTGTACTTATGGTGCTGGGACTTGTTCTGATCCGCCCCATTGCCCGTTTTCTGGGGGCAGAGGGACAGATGCTTGAAGACTGCGTATCTTATGGGAGAATCATTCTGGCGGCGCTTCCGGCTTACGTCCTTCAGTACGAATTTCAGTGCCTGTTCGTTACGGCCGGAAAACCTAAGCTCGGATTGGCGGTAACTATTGCGGCAGGGCTGACCAATGTTCTGCTGGATGCACTGTTTGTAGCCGCTTTTTCCTGGGGACTGAACGGGGCTGCCGCAGCTACGGCCATGAGCCAGTATATGGGAGGCATTCTTCCCCTGATCTATTTCAGCCGCCCAAATGACAGCCTGCTCCGCCTTGCCAAAGCGGAATTTGACGGAAGGGCGCTGCGCAGGTCCTGTATCAACGGTTCTTCAGAGCTGATGTCCAATATTTCCATGTCTGTTGTGGGAATGCTTTATAATGTACAGCTGCTCAAATATGCGGGAGAGGATGGTATTGCCGCGTACGGAGTGCTTATGTATCTCACTCTGGTGTTTCAGGCCATGTTTCTGGGATATTCCGTAGGAACGGCGCCTGTGATCAGCTATCATGACGGAGCTCGGAATTCTGCAGAGCTGAAGAGTCTGCTGAGAAAGAGCCTGATTCTCCTACTTATATCTGCACTGACGATGTTTGCAGGGGCGGAGGCTCTCGCAGAGCCTCTTTCTGTGATATTTGTGGGATATGACCGGGAGCTGCTGGAAATTACCAGGAGAGCATTTCTGATTTATTCGTTTTCTTTTCTGTTTTCCGGATTTGCCATTTTCGGCTCTTCCTTTTTTACTGCACTTAATGACGGCTTCGTGTCGGCTCTTATTTCCTTTCTTCGCACACTGGTATTTCAGGTTCTGGCAGTGCTGATTTTTCCGGTTCTGTGGGGACCGGACGGAATCTGGGCCTCCGTTGCGGCTGCTGAAATGATGGCAGTGGCAATAACGGCGGTACTTCTGGTAAAAAAGAGAAAACGATATGGCTACTTCTAAAG
>CALWEP010000022.1 GCA_944377325.1 uncultured Lachnospiraceae bacterium | reverse complement strand
AGACTAGCCTCATTTGGACTAATCTCAATGTTAGATTACTACACCGAAAGGTGTGTTACATGTTAAGTTGATTGAACCGCCGTGTACCGAACGGTACGCACGGTGGTGTGAGAGGTCGAAAATTTTTCAATTAGAGAAATTTTCTCCTACTCGATTGGCGCAGGACGTTGCATTTTAGCAGAATCTGTCGTACACTGAATACCGGAAAATCATGAGGAAGCAAAGGAGAAAGAAGCAGGATGGGATATGAGGTAATCGTGCTGGATCTGGACGGCACGCTCACAAACAGGGATAAGGTCATCACCCCCAGAACGAAGGAAGCTCTGATGAAAATGCAGCAGATGGGGAAAAAGGTGGTGCTGGCATCAGGCCGCCCCACAAAAGGAATCCGCCATTTGGCCGCAGAGCTGGAGCTGGAGCGGTACGGGGGCTATATTCTCTCCTACAACGGAGGAATGATTATCAGCTGTTCCGGAGGAGAAACGGTATTTTCCAGACTTCTTCCCGCGGAGAGCAACCGAAGAATCGTGGAGCTGGCAAAAGACAGCCAGGTGGACATCCTTACTTATGAAGGAGAGGAGATCATCACCAACAATCGGGAAAACGAGTATGCCGGTCTGGAGGGAAAGATCAATTCCATGGAGATCCGGCAGGTGGAGCGGATGGAGGACTATGTGGATTTTGCGGTGCCCAAATTCATTATGCTGGATGAGGGAGATTATCTGGCTACGGTAGAGCCGAGGGTGAAGGCAGCCTTGGGAAAGAATTTCAGCGTATACCGGTCAGAGCCGTATTTCCTGGAAATCCTTCCCAAAGGAATCGACAAGGCCCAGTCTCTGGAGCGTCTGCTGGAGGTAATGGGACTTTCCAGAGAGCAGATGATCGCCTGCGGCGACGGCTACAATGACCTGTCCATGATCCGGTATGCCGGTTTGGGAGTGGCCATGGAAAATGCGGTTCTTCCCGTCCGCCAGGCAGCGGATTTTGTGACGAAGTCCAACAATGAGGACGGGGTGGCCTGGGTGATCGAAAAGTTTATCTTTTCTTAAGAAAAGTTGTCTAAATTTAGGGTGGACTTTATAGCTTTAGTATGTTAAAATCAGAAAGAATACAGATCATCTTCGGATGAAATAGGAAACAGACTGAAGGGAAAAGAAAGCCAATGAACAAGAAAATCAAGACAGAAGCGGTGGATCACCTGTTTCAGGCGATTCTTACTTTAAAAAATATGGATGAATGCTATATGTTTTTTGAAGACGTCTGCACGGTGAACGAGCTGCTTTCCCTGTCCCAGCGCTACGAGGTGGCGAAGATGCTGCGGGAGGAGAAAACCTATCTGGAGATTGCGTCCAGAACGGGAGCTTCCACAGCGACGATCAGCCGGGTGAACCGTTCTCTGAATTACGGGAATGACGGCTATGATATGGTTTTTGCCAGAATCGCAGAGGAAGAGGAGCAGGAATCGGAGAAATAGGTTCTTCGAAAAGAAGTCTTCCCACACCATAGAAGAAACAGCCGGTGAAAAGCCGGTTTTTTCTCTGAAAAATACTTGACTTTGTCAAATAAATGAAGTATAGTTAGGAAAACAGCGAAAGCGGGAGGAGCCATGAAAAGGACGATTTCATTCTATATAAAAGCGCTGCACAGGGATTTTGACCAGTTCTGCGACCGGCGTCTGCAGCAGATGGGACTGACCAAGGGACTTTTGTATTTTATCCTGTATATGGGAAACCACCCCGGCTGCAGTCCGGGAGAGCTGGCGGAGGCGCTGGAGTTTGACGGAGGACATGTGACCAGGTCCATGGAAAAGCTGATCTCGTCAGGCTTTGCGGTGAAGGAGAAAAGCAGCGAGGACAAAAGGGCCGTATTTTTGAGCCTGACAGATCGGGGACGGGAGGTCTTTGAAACCAGCCGCAGGCTGTTTGGAGATTGGGACGGCCTGGCTGCCGGCTCCCTGACGGAGCAGGAAAAAGAGGAGCTTATAAAGCTTCTGGGAAAAATCGCAGAGGAGAGAAGGAGGATAAAAGCATGATTTGTGAGATTGTCTGCAGCAGCAGAACGGGAAATACGAATGCGGTAGCGGAAGGAATAAGGGAAGCGGCCGAACAGGCAGGCTTTGAGTGCCTGGGGCCGGTAAAGCCGGAGGGAGCGCCGAAGGAAGGGGATTTGATCTGCGTAGGCTTTTGGACCGATAAGGGCGACTGCAGCCAGGATGCGGCGGCTTATTTGGAGAGCCTGAGGGGACAGAGGGTGTTTCTGTTCGGTACGGCGGGTTTCGGAGGAAGCACGGTCTATTTTGACAAGGTTCTGGGCAGGGTTCGGGAGCATCTGGATCCGTCCAATCGGGTGCTGGGAACTTTTATGTGCCAGGGACGTATGCCGCAGGCAGTGAGGAATCGGTTTGAAGCGGGCCTTAAGGAGAATCCTGAGGATGCCGGACTGAAAAACAGACTGGAGAACTTCGACCGGGCCCTGAGTCATCCGGATCAGGCGGATCTGGAAGCAGCCCGCCGGGCGGCCGAACAGGCACTGGAGGATAGGAAAAAAGAGAAAGAAGGACAGTAACTGAAAAAAGAAGCCGGTATCGGCTTCTTTTTTCATCTCTTTTTTTTGTCTTTGAGAGGAGGGCGTTCCTCCCGCAGCTGGTCGATTATGGTTTCGATCATCTGTTTTTTCATGTACACATCGAAAGCCAGCTCGCTGATAAAGCAGAAAAGCTTTAAAAACTCCCGGTCCTCTTCGGGAGCGTCCTCAAAGGAATTTTCCGCGGAGGCAAATTTCTGCTTTACATCTTCCATCAGACGGTCCTTCTGCTCGTCCCGAAGGGAGAAAATCTCATCATAAATATCTGCCAGCTTCACCGGAGAATCCGCCCGGAAATGCTTTTCCGTAATGGGAGAAAGCAGGGTATCGATGTCGGTGATGGACAGCAGGTTCTTATAATAATAGATGAAGATCAGCAGAAGCATATGGTCTTTGGAGTACTTTTTCCTGTCCGGCGGCGGAAGCAGATTGTTTTTTGCGTAGTTGTTGATCATGGTCTTGGTGAGGACCTTATCCGCCTCGTTCCGCTTGAAATCCTGGAGGTGCTCCTCCATAAAGGTGGTTACCTGATCCATATAAAGGGGAATTTCCGGAATTTCCGCGGTGCGGACGTGGGACAGGCGGCCAAGATGCTCCAGCACCTCGCCGAGTCGTTCTTCATTCGTTTTCATGTTGTCACCTCATGCTTCTATTATATAGTATTAAAAACCAGATGACAAGAGGAAAAGAGCGGAGGCCGCTAGATCGAACCCTCTCTCGTTCCTGTCTGGGCGTAGGTGCAGAGAAAACGATAGAAGTCTCTCACCGCCGGATTTTTTCTTCCGTGGCTGAAAATGGTGAGAAGAATGGAACGCTTGCACACCGGATCCCGAATGGGGAGAAGGACGGCGGATTTTGTATTCAGCTCCCCCCAGGATTTGATGGGCCAAAAAGCAATTCCCAGTCCGGCCACCGTCAGGTTTTTCACGGATTCCGGATTGTCGCTTTCAAAAATAATGTGGGGCGAAAAGCCGGCGCTCTGGCAGAAGGCGTCGCAGAATGCCCGGATCAGCCGGGACTTGTCCAGACTGATGAAATCCTCATGAGCCATGTCGGAAAGGCGGATGTAGGGCTGGGCGGCAAAGCGGGAGGAGGCGGGGACTGCCATGAAAAATTCCTCCTCCAGAATCACTGTATTTTCATCGGTGGACGGGACGCTGCCGATGACGGAAGAAACGTGAATGTCGATCAGCTCATCCGGATCCTTCTGAGACAGGATGAAGCTGACGCCCGGATGGGCGGCCTTGTAGGAGATGATGCAGTTGGTCACGTAGGAGGAGGCGGCCATCAGATTGAGGCGGATCAGATGGTCGGAATTGTACTGAGATTCCTGCAGTTCCGTCTGCAGACTGTCAATGGAGTGAAGGATGGGCAGGAGCTTTTTCTGCAGAAGCCGGCCGTGTTCATTCAAGGTGATCCGGTGCCGGGAGCGGTCAAACAGCTCTACCCCCAGCTCCGTTTCCAGCCGTTTGATGGACTGGGAAAGAGCCGGCTGGGCGATGTGAAGCTCGTCCGCCGCCTTCGTCATGTTTTCATATTTGGCCGCTGTGATAAAATAGCGAAATTGCAGCAGTTCCATAGGACTCCTTTCCGTCAAAATAGACAATCATAACATGAACGTTATTATATCATAAAAATTATATATTGGATATTATGTTTTTTATGATTATACTTAGGATGTCACAAGAGAAAAAACGTGAACGACGCCCGGAAGGGGAGAGAGGAAGGATGCCATACGGATATAGCAGAAAGAATAGTGGAAGAGCTGAATTCCAAGACAGCATTTGTAATTCCCGTGTTTGGAGGAATACCGGTGGGAGAATCGGTGGTGGTCACCTGGATCATCATGGCTGCCCTGACTGCGGCTTCCATTGTGTTTGTCCGCGGACTGCGGGTGGAAAATGTGGGAAGGAAGCAGCTGGTGCTGGAAACGGGCATTGGGTTTCTCAGGGACTTTTTCCAGGACCTTCTGGGAGAGGAGGGAGCAGGTTACATTCCCTACCTGATCACGGTGGCGGTTTACATAGGAATTGCCAACCTGATCGGTCTGCTGGGCTTTACGCCGCCGACGAAGGACATTAACGTGACGGCAGGGCTGGCGATCTGCAGCATCGCGGTGATCGAGTATGCGGGCTTTCACAAAAAAGGACTGAAAAAATGGCTGAAAAGCTTTGCAGAGCCCATTCCGCTGATTACGCCCATCAATATCCTGGAAATCTTCATACGGCCCGTATCTCTGTGTATGCGGCTGTTTGGAAATGTACTGGGAGCTTATGTGGTCATGGAACTGATCAAGATCGTGTGCCCGGTGATCATCCCGGTGCCCTTCAGCTGTTATTTTGATATTTTTGACGGCCTGATTCAGGCCTATGTGTTTGTCTTTCTGACATCACTGTTTATTAAGGAAGCTATCGAATAAGAAAAACCAAAGAAAATCAGAAAAGGAGATTATGATTATGTCAACAGTAGCAATCGGAGCAGCAGTCGCAGCATTAACAGGTATTGGAGCAGGAGTGGGCATCGGCCTGGCAACCTATAAGGCGGTGGATGCCATCGCAAGACAGCCGGAGGCGGAGAGCAAGATCAGCAAGGCCCTTCTTCTTGGATGCGCTCTGGCCGAGGCGACGGCTATTTACGGCTTTGTAGTGGCGCTTCTTATTATCTTTACGTTATAAGCGTCTCAGAAAGGAGGAGAGGTAACGATGCTCAGCATAAATATGAACCTTGTGTGGACCATCTTCAACCTGATCGTCCTTTATGTGCTGCTGAAAAAGTTTCTCATCGGTCCGGTGACTGCAGTTATGGATGAGAGAAAAGCCCGGATTGAGGGCTCTCTGGAAAATGCCAGAAAAACAGAGGCGGAGAGCCTGGAGCTGAAGAAACGCTACGAAGAGGCATTGAGCCGCGCTGACGGCGAGGCGGAGAAAATTCTGGAAAATGCCAGGGCAGACGCCAGAGCAGAAGGAGAGCGAATGATGCAGGAGGCTGGAGACCAGGCCAGAAAGGTGCTTGAAAGGGCCAGGCAGGAAGCGGAAAAAGAGCATGAGAAGGCGCTGGACGGAGCGAAAGCGGAGATCGGCCTGCTGGCAGTCCAGGCGGCGAAGAAACTGCTTTCCGGAGGAGACCCGGAGGCAGACAGCCGGCTTTATGACAGCCTGCTGAGAAGGACGGGAGAAGAAGGATGACGGAGACTGGGATGCGTTACGGAACCGTTCTCTGCGGTCTGAACCTGCCGGAGAGCAGCATTCAGGAAGCCTGGGAGACGATCCGGGCAGTGCCTCAGCTCGGGAAGGTACTTCAGAGTCCGGTGATTTCCCGGGAGGAAAAGGAACGGGCCATTGACAGGATTTTCCCGAAAGAGATTCGGAATTTTATTAAGACGGTTTGCAGACATGGAAACGGAGGTATGCTGGAGGAAATTTTTAAGGCGTACCGCAAAGTCTATAATGAAAAGCACCGCATTGTGGAAGCCCGGCTCACCTGCGTGACCGAGCCGGATGAGGAGCAGAAGGCGGGAATCAGGAATCTGCTGAAGGAGCGCTGCCAGGCAGAGACGGTAATATTGGAAATAAAACAGGATAAAAGCCTGATCGGCGGCTTCGTGATCGAGGCGGCCGGTCAGGAGACAGACTGCAGCCTGAAGGGACGGCTGGAACGTCTGGAAGAAAAACTGACCCGGAGGTGAAAACGGAATGAGCACAGTAAATTCAGAGGAAATTATTTCGATCCTCCGCCAGGAGATCGAACAGTTTGACATGGAGGTTTCTCCTCAGGACGTGGGAGAGGTGATCAGTGCAGGTGACGGAATCGCCACGGTGTACGGAATCGACCACGCCATGTACGGAGAGATCGTAACCTTTCAGTGCGGCATCAAGGGAATGGTTCAGGATATCCGCAGAAACGAAATCGGTGTGATCATTTTCGGCCATGACCGGGAAATACGGGAAGGCTCCAAGGTCTACAGAACAAAAAAGAAAGCGGGAGTTCCTGTGGGAGACGGGTTCATCGGCCGAGTGCTGAACGCTCTGGGGGAGCCCATTGACGGCAAAGGAGCGATTCAGGCGGAAGGCTACCGTCCGGTAGAGCAGGAGGCCCCCGGGATTGTGGAAAGAAAGTCCGTATCGGAGCCTATGGCCACGGGAATCCTGGCCATTGATTCCATGTTCCCCATCGGACGGGGACAGAGAGAGCTGATCATCGGGGACCGGCAGACGGGAAAAACCGCCATTGCTACGGACGCCATCCTGAATCAGAAGGGGAACGGAGTGCTGTGCATCTACGTGGCCATCGGGCAGAAGGCATCCACAGTGGCCAAGCTGGTGTCCAACCTGGAAAAGCACGGAGCCATGGAATACACCGCCGTATTCTCCGCCACTGCCAGTGAAAGCGCTCCCATGCAGTACATCATTCCCTATGCGGCTACCGCGCTGGCGGAGTACTTCATGCACAAGGGAAAAGACGTGCTCATTGTTTACGATGACCTGTCCAAGCACGCGGTGGCTTACCGGGCGCTTTCCCTGCTGCTGGAGCGTTCTCCGGGCCGGGAGGCCTATCCGGGAGACGTGTTTTACCTTCATTCCAGACTTCTGGAACGGTCCAGCAGGCTGAGCGACGAGCTGGGAGGAGGCTCCATCACGGCCCTTCCCATCATCGAGACTCAGGCGGGAGACGTGTCCGCCTATATTCCCACCAACGTGATTTCCATCACCGACGGACAGATCTTTCTGGAAAGCGATCTGTTCTTTGCGGGAAACCGGCCTGCGGTTAATGTGGGACTTTCCGGATCCCGTGTGGGAGGGGCCGCTCAGACGAAGGCCATGAAGAAGGCCAGCGGAAGCCTGAGAGTGGACCTGGCCCAGTTCCGGGAAATGGAAGTGTTTACCCAGTTCAGCTCCGACCTGGACGAGTCTACCAAGGCTCAGCTGAAATACGGGAAATGCCTGATGGAGCTGTTAAAGCAGCCCCAGAGCCAGCCCCTTTCCATGCACCGCCAGGTGATCACATTGTGGACAGCCTCCCATAAAATACTGGTGGATGTGGAGGAAAAGGAGCTGAAGAGGGTTCAGACGGAGATGCTGGACTACTTTGACCGTACTTATCCGGAGATCGGAAAGGAGCTGGAGGAGACAAAGGTCCTCACCGATGAGATGGGAGACAGGATCCTTGAGACAGCGAGAGAGTTTTTAGAGAAGAGCAGGTGATCATATGGCAAACGCGAAGGAAATTCAGAACCGCATAAAGAGCGTGCAGGATACGAGAAAGATCACCAGCGCCATGTATATGATCTCCTCCTCCAAGCTGAAGCGGGCGAAAAAGGTGCTGGCAGATACGGAGCCCTATTTCTTCGCGCTCCGTTCTGCCATTGCCAGAGTCCTGCGCCATGTGCCGGACATGGAGCACCGGTATTTCGACGCCAGGAGCTCCATCCGGCCGGAGGACAGAAAGCGGGGCTACATTCTGGTATCGGGAGACAAAGGACTGGCCGGAGCCTACAACCATAACGTGTTTAAGGCAGCGGAGGAGCGGATGGCCGCTCCCGGCAGCTGCCGGCTGTTTGTACTGGGAGAGGTGGGCCGACAGTATTTTGCAAAGAAAAAAATGGCGGTGGATACGGATTTCCGCTATACGGTTCAGAAGCCCACCATGCACCGCGCCCGGGTGATTTCGGAAAAAATGATCGATCTCTATCTGACGGGAGAACTGGATGAGGTGTATATCATCTATACCCAGATGATCAATTCCGTTACCATGGAGACGGAGGTGGAGCAGCTGCTGCCGCTGAACAAGGTAACCTTCAGCGACCCTCAGATTACGAAGGACCTGGCGTCGGTTCATCAGGAGGAGATCCAGTTTACTCCCTCCCCTCATGGGGTGATTGACAGCATCGTGCCCAACTATTTAAGCGGTATGATTTACAGCTGCCTGGTGGAGTCCTATGCCAGCGAGCACAATTCCCGCATGATGGCTATGGAGGCGGCCACATCCAGTGCAGATGAAATGCTGAAGAGCCTGTCCATCCAATACAACCGGGTGCGCCAGGCAGCCATTACCCAGGAAATCACCGAGGTGATCAGCGGGGCGAAAGCGCAGAAAAAGAAGAGGCGATAGACTATGAATAAAGGAAAGATCGTACAGGTCATGGGACCTGTGGTAGATGTGGAATTTGAAGACAGAGAATCCCTTCCGAACATCAAGGATGCCCTTACCGTGGACAACGGCGGCAGACGCGCCGTAATGGAGGTGGCTCAGCATGTGGGAAACAATACGGTCCGCTGCGTTATGCTGTCGGCCAGCGAGGGACTCTGCCGGGATATGGAAGTGACGGCTACCGGCCGGGGAATTGCCGTTCCTGTGGGAGAAAAAACTCTGGGAAGGCTGTTCAACGTGCTGGGCGAGGCCATTGACGGCGGGGAGAGCCTGGAAAACGAGGAGCACTGGGTGATCCACCGGGATCCCCCTTCCTTTGAGGATCAGAGTCCGGTAGTGGAGATCCTGGAGACGGGAATCAAGGTTATCGATCTGCTGGCTCCCTATGCCAAGGGCGGAAAGATCGGTCTGTTTGGAGGCGCCGGAGTGGGCAAAACCGTACTGATCCAGGAGCTGATCAGCAATATTGCCACGGAGCACGGCGGCTACTCCATTTTCACGGGAGTGGGGGAGCGCTCCCGAGAGGGAAACGATCTGTGGACGGAGATGAAGGCCTCCGGCGTGCTGTCCAAGACGGCCCTGGTATTCGGCCAGATGAACGAGCCGCCGGGAGCCAGAATGAGAGTGGCAGAGACGGGACTGACCATGGCGGAGTATTTCCGCGACCGGGAGCATCAGAACGTGCTGCTGTTTATTGACAATATCTTCCGATTCACGCAGGCTGGCTCCGAGGTATCGGCCCTGCTGGGCAGAATGCCGTCGGCAGTGGGATATCAGCCTACTTTGGCCACGGAGATGGGCGAGCTTCAGGAGCGGATCGCATCCACGAAGGACGGCTCCGTCACCTCCGTGCAGGCGGTTTATGTGCCGGCAGATGACCTGACGGACCCGGCTCCCGCCACCACCTTTGCCCACCTGGACGCCACCACCGTGCTGTCCAGAAAGATTGTGGAGCAGGGAATTTACCCGGCAGTGGATCCGCTGGAGTCCAACTCCAGGATTCTGGAGCCGGATGTGGTGGGAGAAGAACATTATCAGACGGCCAGACGGGTTCAGGAGTATCTGCAGAAGTACAAGGAGCTCCAGGATATCATTGCCATTCTGGGCATGGAGGAGCTGTCCGACGAGGACAAGCTGGTGGTGGCAAGAGCCAGAAAGATCCAGAGATTCCTCTCCCAGCCCTTCCATGTGGCGGAGGTGTTTACGGGAATTCCCGGAAAATATGTGCCGGTGAAGGAGACCATCCGCGGCTTTAAGATGATTCTGGACGGAGAAATGGACGAATACCCGGAGACGGCGTTCTTTAATGTGGGAACCATTGACGAAGTGATCGAGAAAGCAAAGAAAGAGGCGTAGCCTATGGAAACATTCGGTCTTCATATTGTTGCCAGCGACAAGGACTTCTACGGAGGGAGAGGGGCGAAGATCGTTCTGCCCATGAAGGACGGCGAGATCTGCATTCTGCCTCACCACAGCGATCTGATGATTGCCATTGTGCCCGGAGAGCTGCGGTTTCAGACTCCCGACGGAGAGGAGCACAGAGCCATTGTGGGCGGAGGCTTTGCCCAGATTATCAATAACCGCGTGACCGTATTGGCGGACTCCGTGGAGCGTCCTGAGGATATTGACCTGAAGCGGGCCAGAGAAGCCAAGGAGAGGGCGGAGGAGCAGCTGCGGCAGAAGCAGAGCATTGAGGAATACTACATTTCCCGGGCGGCTCTGGCACGGGCTACGTCCAGACTTCGGGCGGGAAATAAATACAACAACGGCTGACCGGCAGGGTCAGGGAGAAAGGCGGGCGGAAACCGGCACAGGTTTTCAGGCCCGCTTTTTCGCTGCCGTCCTAAAAAATATGGGAATTCTTCCCATTTTATTAGAAAGAATTGACACGGTGAAAAGAGGCAAGATATACTTAATATAATGTGCAAAGTCTGGCCATGCAGATTTTGTGCTGTTTTTGTTCTACGGAAAACTCTGCGTCTGAAAGGAAAGAGAGCAGAAGCGAAGTATTTCCGAAGGGGGGAATGAGAATGGCTCAGTCTGGTCTTCCGGCAGAAATTCTGCTCCTTTTTACCGTTCTGATCTGGGCCCTTTATTTTTTGATCTATCTCTCCAGTCCGACAAACAGGGTAAACCAGTGGGCGTGTATCTGCGGCTTTCTGCTGAGCATCGGAGTGTTTAAGGAATACCTGTATTACGGCGGAATCTTTTATGGATTGACCGCGGAAATCTTTCAGGAAAAATATGAGCTGGATGAGCTGGTCAACTCCATTCTGACGGCGGTGCTGTACTATCTCGCCATGCCCTGCGTGGTGATCTTCAGCCTCTATTTCTGCCATCTGGACAAAAAACGTCCCAGGCTGTTCCGGCTGCTGTGCATCCTTCTGTTCGTGCCGGCTTTCTGCTTCGGCATGATCTATCCCTGGGGACAGACCAGGGAGATTCCCAAAAAGGATCCTATGGCGTATACGGTGGTGGCAGTGTATAACCTTCTGTACGGAGCCATAGCAACCGTACCCATAGCGGTCACCTTGTTCAGGGAGAGGAAGAGCGTGTGGTTTCGCCAGCGGAGGCTGGTGTCGCTGATTGCGCTGCTGCCCCTTTGGTACTGGCTGATCACTCTTTTTTTAGTTCACCTTCTTCGTCTGGAGAGCCTCTATAAGCTGTGGCAGGGAAACGCTCTGATCATTCTGGGCCTGTTTCTCTATTACATCCGCCATCTGTTCAGGGACGGAATATGGGGGATGCGTCTGAACCGCGTCCATTTCGACTGGTCCGGAGAGGCGGATCCGGTTCCGCCGAACGTACGCTATGTGATTCATATGCTGAAAAACGAGCTGGTGAAGCTGGAGCTGTGCAAGGACGCGTTCCGCAGAAAGGCAGTTCCCGGAATGGAAAGGGAGCTGGACATTATGGAGAAAAGTATCGGCCACATCCGGGAATTTGTCAGGAAAAGCAGCAGCTATACGCAGCCCATTGTACTGAAACCTGCGGAGGTGAACGTGGAGGAGCTTCTGAAGGAAGCGGCAAAGGAAGGAACGCACGGCTGGAACGGAACGGTGGAGGTCCTTGCGGACTGTCCGGGGGCCGTTCTGCGCTGCGACAGAGACCACATGAAGGAGGTCCTGAACAATCTGGTGAGCAATGCGCTGGATGCCATGGGAGAAGAAGGCAGGCTGACGCTCTCTTACCGGACTCCGCGGAAGAACATCGGACTGATTCAGGTGGAGGATACGGGAAGGGGGATTCCGGAACATCGGATCTCCCATATTTTTGATATCTATCACAGCGGATATTCCGATCCGGAGCATATGGGACTGGGCCTGTTCTACTGTCAGAGTGTGATGAGGGCCCACGGGGGGTATATTCAGGTAAAAAGCAGTACGGAGGAAGGCCGGAGCGGAACGGTCTTTACCCTCTGTATACCGACGGGCAGAGGAGTTCCCTTTGCGGCTATGGAGAAAAATGAGTATGAAACAGGTCATCAAGATACAGATTGTGGAAAATGATGAGGACTACATCTGGCTGCTGCGGAAAGAGCTGGAGCAGCATGAACGTCTGGAGATCATCGGAGTGTGTACGGACGGAGAGCAGGCGGTGGAAACGGCCCGCAGGCTGAAGCCGGATATTGTGCTGATGGATCTGCACCTGGGGAACTCCTATGAGGAGGGAATCCGGGCATCAAAGGAAATACGGATCAAGACAGATGCCAAGGTGCTGATTCTGACGGCTTTGTATTCCAGGACGATCCTGGAAAACGTGCTGTCCCAGTCCTTCGCATCCGGTTATATTATGAAGGATCAGCTCCCGCTGCTGGTGGAGAACATCTATGCGCTGGCGGAGGGAGGAACGGGGCAGGAGAGGATTCTGCTTCAGGCGGCCCTCTCCTGTCTCACTGCGGCGGAAAGAGCCGTATTTGATATTATGATGGGGGAGGAGAACCGCTCTCATTCCTCCACAAAGACCATTGCCAATCAGAAGACCCAGGTGCTGAAAAAGCTGAAGCTGGACAATAAAAAAGACCTTCAGCACGTATTCGGGGCGCTGAAGGAAGAGAAGAAAAAATGAAAAGGCATCCCGGCGGCTCCTTTCAAGGAGCTGCGGAGGGATGCCTTTTTGCGTCCGGGAAAACTTAGGATAAGCCGGCGGGAGTCATGGAAACCGCACCGTCCTTCCGGCGGAAGGACTGGGAAACGGAAGAGATCAGACCGCCGAAAAACTTAATCATGGTGCCGGTGAGGAGAACGGAGATGATGGTTCCGATCCCGAACACGCCGCCCATAAGGGTTCCTGCCGCCACGTAGGAAAGGTCTGCCGCAGTCCGCAGCCCGGCGTAGGGAAGGCGGGTTGCTTCGCTGAGCTTGCACAGCAGGGCGTCCAGAGCATTCATTCCCAGCTTCAGCTGGATGAGAAGCGCCAGGGCGAAGCTTAAAAAGACCTGACCCAGGGCGAAGCCCAGGAAGCGGAACAGAAAGGGATTTTCGCCCAGTGCCAGGGGCTCCAGCAGCCCGAGATAGAAGTCAATGAAATATCCGGAGCAGAGGGCGTACACTACGGTTCCGGCCCCCAGGTTGCGGCGGGCAAAGCAGGCGGCAATAAGAATAATGGTCAGATTGTATGCCAGAGATGCGTTCCCGTATGAGAGAGACGCAGTCCGGCTGATGCCGTCGCATAAAAGTCCGATGGAGTCACTGCCCAGACCGTTGGCCAGGAAAAGAGATACGGCGGCGCCGACCAGGTTCATTGCGGCAAAGATCAGAATTCCCTTTTTGAAACGCTCCTTCAATTTCATATCCTCCTTATTTTATAATGATCTCTCGGAATCTTTAAGCCAATAAATATAAGGCTTTCAGATTCCTTTTTTATTAAAATCCCCCACTTTTTTGTCAAAAAACTCTTGACAAATCGCCAAAAATTTGCGGCGAAGCCGATT
>CALWEP010000021.1 GCA_944377325.1 uncultured Lachnospiraceae bacterium | reverse complement strand
GGGCGAGTAGGAGGAGACTGTTATGGCAATGTTGAAGGTAACGGATATGACCGTCAATTACGGAGTGATTCAGGCGGTAAAGGGGATTTCCTTCCAGGTGGAAGAGGGAGAGATCGTGGCGCTCATCGGTGCCAACGGAGCGGGAAAAACCACCACTCTTCACACCGTTACGGGAATGATTCCTCCTAAGGCGGGAACCATTGAGTTTGACGGAAAGGATATTACAAAGACGCCGGCCCACAGAATTGTGTCCATGGGACTGGCCCATGTGCCGGAGGGACGGAGAGTGTTTGCCCAGCTGACGGTGCTGGAAAATCTGAAAATGGGCGCTTATACCAGGAAAGACAAAAATGAGATCGAAAGCAGCCTTGCGGAAATATACAGAAGGTTCCCCAGGCTGGAGGAGAGAAAGGGCCAGCTGGCGGGAACTCTTTCCGGAGGAGAGCAGCAGATGCTTGCCATGGGGCGTGCCCTCATGTCAAGGCCCAAGATGATCGTAATGGACGAGCCGTCCATGGGCCTTTCCCCTCTGTACGTGAGCGAGATTTTCAAAATCATTCAGGACATCAACGCATCCGGGACCACGGTGCTGCTGGTGGAGCAGAATGCGAAGAAGGCTCTGTCCATTGCGGATAAGGCTTACGTGCTGGAGACGGGAAACATTGTTCTTTCCGGAAATGCGGCAGATCTGATGAACGATGATTCTGTCAAGAAGGCATATTTAAGTGAATAGACATCGGTGATAGACCGATACCCCCCTGCATATACTGTATCAGCACAGCAAGGGGGTATTTTTATGGACAATTTTAATGTATACAAGGACATCGAGGCCAGAACAGGAGGAGAAATCTACATAGGGGTGGTGGGACCTGTCCGTACGGGAAAATCCACGTTCATCAAACGCTTTATGGAGACTTTGGTACTGCCGGAGCTGTCCGATGAGCATCAGCGGACCAGAACCAGGGATGAGCTTCCCCAGAGCGCGGCGGGGCGGACCATTATGACCACCGAACCGAAATTCATCCCGAAGGAGGCGGCGCAGATCCAGCTGGGAGACGGCATACAGGCTAAGGTGAGGCTGATCGACTGCGTGGGCTTTATGGTGGACGGGGCTGGAGGCCATATTGAAAACGGTGAGGAGAGGCTGGTGAAGACGCCCTGGTTCGACTATGAGATTCCCTTTACCAGAGCGGCGGAACTGGGGACCAGAAAGGTAATCAGCGACCATTCCACCATAGGAGTGGTGGTGACGGCGGACGGCTCCTTCGGGGAGCTGAAGCGGAGCAGCTATGTGCCGGCAGAGGAGCAGACGGTCAATGAGCTGAAAAGTCTGGGGAAACCGTTCCTCCTGATTCTGAATTCCATGTACCCCTTTTCGGAAGAAACGGGAGAGCTGGCCGGGGAGCTGGAGAAAAAGTACGGAGTTACGGTGGTGCCGGTGAACTGCGAGCAGCTGAAGCGGGAAGATATCAGCCGCATTCTGGAAAAGGTGCTGAAGGAATTTCCTGTGACTGAGCTGGATTTTTACATTCCCAAGTGGCTGGAGCTTCTTCCGGCCGGACACTGGCTGAAGAGCCAGGTGATTCAGGCGGCGGGGGAGCTGCTGAAAAAGGTTGAACACATGAAGGATGTGACCGGCGAAGTTCCTCCCTCCGCGGCGGATACGGTAAAAAGCATGAAGATCAGAGGCATGGAAATGTCGGACGGCAGCGTAGCCATGGACGTGGAGGTGGATGACAGCTATTATTATCAGATTCTCAGTGACTATGTGGGAATCCCCATAGAAGGAGAATACCAGCTGATGCGCACTCTGAGCGAACTGGCCGGAATGCGGGCAGAGTACGAAAAGGTGCGGAATGCCATGAGTCAGGTTCGTCTCAAGGGCTACGGGGTGGTCACTCCGGAGAGGTCGGAGATTCTTCTTGACGAGCCGCAGGTGATCCGCCACGGAAATAAATACGGAGTGAAGATGAAGGCGGAGGCGCCGTCCATCAATCTGATCAAGGCCCGGATTGAAACGGAGATCGCACCCATTGTGGGAAGCGAGCAGCAGGCGGAGGATCTGATCGCCTATATCAAGGAGAACGCCAGAGACAGTGAGGATGGGATCTGGAATACCAACATTTTCGGAAAATCCATAGAGCAGATCGTGGAGGACGGCATCCAGGCCAAGATCGCCCAGATGACCGATGACTGTCAGCTGAAACTGCAGGATACCCTGCAGAAGATCATCAACGACAGCAACGGAGGCATGATCTGCATCATTATCTGACCGCTCGCCGGGCTGCCTGCCCGGCGAATTTTTTCGTTTTCAATCCTGTCTCTATCATGTATAATAAAAGAAAGATCAGCTGATAATCTGCAAGAGCTAATCGTAAACCGACAGGAGGGATACAATGAAACTGATGTTCATCGGTGCGGACCATGAGGTGACGGGCAGCTGTCATTACGTGGAGGCCGGCTCTACGAAATTTTTGGTGGACTGCGGTATGGAGCAGGGAGAAAACCCTTATGTAAACGCAGACATTCCCGTACCCTATTCCGAGATTGACTTTGTGCTTCTGACCCATGCTCATATAGACCACGCCGGGCTTCTCCCCTATATCTATGCCAGGGGGTTCCGGGGACAGGTGGTTACCACGGTGGCTACGGCGGATCTGTGCAATATCATGCTTCGCGACAGCGCTCACATTCAGGAGATGGAGGCAGAGTGGAAAAACCGAAAGGCCCGCCGGGCGGGAAAAAATGAGATCGAGCCCCTGTACACCGTGCATGATGCCGACGAGGTGCTGCGCTACTTCACGCCGCTGCGCTATGAGGAAACGGCCGAGCTGAGCGGCAGCGTTACGGTGAAATTTACAGATGTGGGCCATCTGTTGGGTTCCGCGTCCATTGAGGTGTGGCTGACGGAGGGAGACGTAAAAAGAAAGATTGTGTTTTCCGGCGACATCGGAAATAAGAATAAGCCCATTATCCGGGATCCCCATTACCTGGAATCGGCGGACTATGTGGTGATGGAGTGCACCTACGGAGACCGGCTGCACAGAAACAAGGATCATGACCATGAGGCGGAACTGGCGGGAATCATCCAGGAGACCCTGGATCGCGGCGGAAACGTGGTCATCC
>CALWEP010000020.1 GCA_944377325.1 uncultured Lachnospiraceae bacterium | reverse complement strand
GGCGGGGATAATATTGGAAATTTCGCTGCCGAGGAAATCCTGAAGCATAAAGCCTGCGGTAACGGCGGCAAACACGGCCCAGATGACGGCTTCCTCCTTTTTTCCCAAAGGCTTTTCTTCTTTTTTGCCGCCTCCTCCAAGCATCTGGTTGCTGCTCATTTTCGTTACAGGAACCAGCTTATAGAACAGAAGGCAGTAAATGGTTCCCACAACCGAGGGCAGAAGGCCGATTTTCAGAAAGTCCGTAACCTGGAGCATATCCTCCGCCTCTACCATGCCGGAGTACAGGGAATTGATGATGCCGGGCATGGCCACTCCCATTCCGATGGGGATACGGGATACCCAGAGACAGTTCATGACGGCTATGACAAAAAACATACGGCCGGGAGAAACGTCGCTGTCCTCGTCCAGGGTCTGAACCAGAAGAACCAGAATGGACAGGCAGGCGGTGGATCCCATAAATTGGGAGAGAAGAATGGTAAAGGCGAATATCATAAGTACGGCGATAATATTCTGACTTCCTTTCAAAGCGCTCATACGCGTCTGCAGCTGTTTGATAAAACTCAGCTTTCCCAGGGCCGAAGCGACTACAATCATGCAGGCAACCATAATGGTGTTGCTGCTTGCCATGCTGGCAAAGGCGGTGGACGTGTCGAATACTCCGGTCAGCACCAGGGTGACGCAGCAGATCATGCCGGTCACTCCATAGGGGATGATATGGGTCAGAAGTGAAATGATAACAAACAGAAGCAGAAGCAGCACGATGATCATATCTGTTGTCATTTTGTAATCCTCCTCGAAAATGTTTAGAAATAGTTATGGAAATATCCTTTTTCTTTCCCCGGGAATTAAGATAAGACTAGTATATTAAAGAAATGCGGAGTTGACAAGCTCGTAAGATTTATATAAAATGTTAGAAAAACTTATGGAAAAAGAGGTTGGAAATGCAGACAAAGCAGCTGGAGTATGTCCTGGAAATTGCCCGGTGCGGGAATCTTTCCGGGGCGGCAAAAAATCTTGGAATATCGCAGCCGGCTCTCAGCCAATGCCTGAAAGGACTGGAGAAGCAGATGGGATTTCCGCTTTTTTTCTCCTATCAAAAGCGAATGATTCCCACCTCGGAGGGAGCGGTGTATCTGAACGCGGCGAAAAGGATTTTGGAGGTCAGAAACCACACGTATCAGAGACTGCAGGCGTATGTGAATAAAAAAGCGGAAAGGGTTATTGTGGGGGCGTCCGGATATACGGCATCGCGCAAGCTGGGACAGCTGATTCCGCTGCTGTACCGGAAATTCCCTCATACGGAAGTGCTCATTCGGGAAGGCGTAAGCGGAGAGCTGAAGCAGTACCTGCGGCAGGGCAAGGTGAATCTGGCGATTGTCACTTATGGGGAAAACGAGGAGAAGCCAGGATCATTTTTCCAGTTTGCATCGGAGGAGCTGCTTGTGGCGGTCCCGAAGCTGTATCATTTTTCTCCGACAGCGGCAGACAGAAGCGGGCAGAGAGGGGTAATACGCCTGGAGGAGCTGAAGGACATTCCGTTTATTATGCCCGGCGAGCAGACCGGTCACCGGAATATGGTGGAAGAACTTTTTAAAAAGGCGGGGTATGCTCCGGCGGCAGTTTATACAACGGAAAATCTGATGGCTAGCCTTTCGATGCTCGCCGCCGGTTTCGGCGCCTGCTTTTTAGGCGGACACCTGCTGGATCACCCGGAGCTTGCTCAGTGTGCCGTATACTCTCTATCGGACCGCCCCCGCACGGTATACGGAATAGAGGCGAGAGAGGAAAGCGGCTTGAATGAAGCGGAAAAATTTCTGATCGGCGCGTTTCTGAAACGGCAGCTGGAGGAAGGGAGCGCCTGCTTTAACGAGGCGTCCGCAGTATTTATGAAGGAATGGGAGACAGACGATGGATACCAGACTCATTGAATATATGCTGGCTCTTCAGGAGGAAAAAAGCTTTGCCAAAGCGGCAAAAAGGCTGTTTCTGACGCCATCCGCCCTGAATCAGCAGCTGAGCCGGCTGGAACAGGAGCTGGGAGTGCAGCTGTTTGAAAGGAACGGTCGAAGCCTGGTGCCCACGGCGGCAGGAACGATTTATTTGGCAGGGGCAAGAACGGTTCTGAGCATCAAGGAGCAGGCAGTCAGGGAAATGGATGCGGTTCGAAGGGGAGAACAGAGTGTGCCTGTAATCAGACTGGCGCTGCACAGGGACTTCAAAGCTTTTTTCACCGGAACCGTGGAGCCGGCATTGCTGGAGGCCTGCCCGTGGGTCAGGGTGGAGCCGGTGATTGTGGAAGATACTTCAGCCAAACTGGAGGTGGTAAATGAGAGGGCAGATCTGGCATTTATCATCAATTCAGGCATTACGGCTTCTTCTCTGAGGGACATTCCCATCAGAAAAGAAGCGCTTCATCTGGCCTTTCCCAAAAGTCTTCTGAACGAAGAGACGGATTACAGGACGCTGATTTCGTCTCTGGATGGGCTGGGATTTATCGGAGGTCCCTTAAACACCCTGGAGTATGCGGAGCGGTACTATCTGAACCGGACGGGACTGAAGCCGGAGGTGCTCTGCCGGGCGTCGTCATTCCGGCATCTGAGGTATCTTCTGAACCGGCAGTTTGCTTACGGGCTGCTGCCTGCCAGCGCGATACTGGAGGAAGATTCCTTCGCGCATGTGCCGATCCTGCCTTCGGCAGCATACATTCTGGAAATCGTCTACAGCCGCAGCTTTCCCATGACTTCGGCCGTGAGAGAGCTGCTCATGCTTCTGCTGAGGCTTTTTGACCCCGACCATGGAGGGAAGACGATGATGGATGCTTTTGAAGAATGAAAAACCGCAGGCAGGGCGGAATAGAATGAATGAAAAAGCAAAAACGGGAGGAACTGTATGAGAGCGGCAGATATGCACTGCGATACCATAGGAGCGCTGTATGAGGCGGAGCGGAAGGGGGAACCCCTTTCTCTGAGAGAGAACGGTCTTCAGATCGACCTGAATAAAATGCAGGAAGGGGGGTATCTTCTTCAGAATTTTGCCATGTTTGTCAATCTGAATGAGACAGAACGGCCTTTTGAAACCTGTGTGAAAATGATCGATCTTTTTTACAGGGAGATGGAAAAAAACAGAGATCGGATCCGGCCGGTAACCAGCTGGAAAGAGATGGAGGAAAACAGAAAACAGGGAATCATGTCGGCTCTGCTTACTCTGGAAGAAGGAGAAGTGTGTCAGGGAGATCCGGCCCTTCTGCGGATCCTTTACCGGCTGGGAGCGAGAATGATGACCCTCACATGGAATTATGAGAACAGCCTGGCCTTTCCCGGAAGAGAGGACGGAATGCCGGAGACAGAGAAGGGACTGAAGGAAAAGGGATTTGAAATGGTAGAGGAGATGGAGCGGCTGGGAATGATCGTAGACGTGGCCCATTTGTCGGACAAAGGCATCCGGGATGTACTGCAGGCGGCGAAAAAGCCTTTTGCGGCGTCCCATTCCAATGCCAGAAGTCTGGCGTTTCATCCCAGGAACCTGCCGGATGATCTGATCCGTGCCATTGGAGAGAAAGGCGGAGTGATCGGGGTGAATTATTACTGGAGATTCCTGGAGGAGATCCCTGAGGAAGGGAGAAAGCTGAGCCGGATTCTGCGGGTGGTGGAGCACATGAAGCACATGAAAAACGTGGGGGGAATCGAATGCATCGGTTTGGGATCGGATTTCGACGGGATCAGCGGAGAGGTGGAGCTGGAGTCTGCCGCCGGCCTTCCCAGGCTGGCTGCGGCAATGAAAAAGGAGGGATTTACGGAAACGGAGATCGATGCCGTTTTCTATAAAAATGTGTACCGCCTTTACAGGGAACTGCTGTGAGGAAAGCCGGCGGCTGAAAAGTAATTTACTTGAATTATCAGATGTGTTATGATGGAGACACAGGGGACAGGCCGGAAAGGTCTGTTCCCTGAAAAGAGAAAGCGCCGGGACGAGTGTGCGTTCAGCGCAGGAACCGGGCTGCTTGAAGAGTTCAGGAGGTTTTCATATGGCAGACAACGGCAGAGTGGTTATCACCATCGACCGCCAGTACGGAAGCGGCGGAAGGATCACCAGCAAAAGACTGGCGGAAGAGCTGGGGATTCCTTTTTATGATGAGGAAATCTTAAAAATGACATCAGAGGAGAGCGCCATCGGAGAACAGTATTTCCGGCTGGCGGATGAAAAGGCAGGAAATAATCTGCTGTACCGCATTGTAGGCGGGATGAGAGACAGTCTGGGAGCGCCCACGTCCAGGAAGCTGACATCCAAGGAAAACCTGTTTCGCTTTCAGTCGGAAGTGATCCGCAAGCTGGCCAAAGAGCAGTCCTGCATTATTGTAGGACGGTGCGCCGATTACGTTCTGGAGGCCGAGCCGGAAGTGGATGTGGTCCGTCTGTTCGTGTACGCGGACATGCCCACTAGAATCCGCCGGGTAATGGAAGTGGACGGAGTGCTGGAGGAGGAAGAGGCAATCAGGAAGATTAAGCGCATCGACAAGGAGCGCCGGGAATATTATAAGTATTTTACCGGAAGAGAGTGGGGGGACATGACCCTTTACGATCTGCCGATCAACGCTACGAACCTGACCCTGGATCAGCTGTCAGAGCTGGTAAAATTCTATATGAAGCTCAGAGGCTTCCAGGTCTGAGGACAGTTTGGAGAGAGACAATATGTCAGAGACGAATCATCAGAATGATTATAAGGCGGCCCTGAACAGGGCCAGAAGGAAAAGAAACAAAGGGAAATATGAGAGGTATCTGCTCATAGGCGGCGGCATCCTGGTGGTCATTCTGGTAGTGATCGCCGTGGTTCTGGCCGCTACGCGGCCTGCCTCCAACGGCAGCCCGGAAGAAACGGCAGAAGAGATGACGGAGGAAGCTGCCCTTTCTCCCGAAGAGCAGGAGGCTGCTGAGCGGGAGCAGGCGGTGGAGGAGGCGATCAATGCCTACAGCAATCTGGGAATTGCCCAGGTATCCGGCTATCTGAATATCCGTGAGACGCCTGCTTCCGACGGTACGATTATCGGAAAGCTGATGGGAGGCAGCGGATGTGAGATCCTGGATACAACGGAGGACGGAAGCTGGCATCACATTTCTTCCGGAGGCTTTGAAGGCTATGTGAGCAGTCAGTATGTGCTCACGGGAGACGAAGCCAGAGAGGCGGCCAGGGAGAATGTGAAAAAGAGAGCGATCGTCACGGCGGACAAGCTGAACATCCGCACGGAGCCGGTGATCGATCCGGCCAATGTAAAAGGTGCGGCTCTGCAGAATGAACGATATGAGGTGATCAGCGAGGAAAACGGCTGGGTGCAGATCACGGAAGGCTACGTTTCCGCAGATTATGTGGAGGTAAAATACTGCCTCAACGAGGCCCGCAAAATGGACCTGCGGGCCATGGCCGTCAATCAGTATGACAATATTCTTGTTTCCAAGGTGGACAGCTATCTGAACGTCCGTTCTTCGCCTACGCAGAGCGAGGGAATGGCAAATGTGATCGGAAAGCTGCCCAGCCGGGCTGCGGGAGACATTCTTGAGACCTCGGAAGACGGAAAATGGTATAAGATCAAATCGGGAAATATCGTAGGATATGTCAGTGCGGATCCTCAGTATATTGCCACCGGCCAGGAGGCCAAGGACCTGGCCATGAAGGAAGCGTCCCTTATGGCCGTGGTAAAGGTGGACGGACTGAGAGTCCGCACCGAGCCGTCCACGGAGAGCAAAATATGGACGCAGCTGTCCATGGAGGAAAAATATCCTGTTCTCCAGCAGATGGACGGCTGGGTGCAGATTGAGCTTGATGCGGAGGACACAGGCGACGCCTATATTTCCACCAGAGACAACAATGTGGAGGTTCGCTACGCCCTTCCCGAGGCTATCAAGTTCTCCCCCCTGGAGGAGAAGGCCAATAAGGAGCTTTCCAGGAGGACCCAGATCGTCAATTATGCTCTGCAGTTTGTGGGAAATCCTTATGTGTGGGGAGGAACCAGTCTGACCAACGGAGTGGACTGTTCCGGCTTTACCATGAAGGTGCTGCAGAATTTCGGAATTTCCCTTCCCCACTATTCCGGCTCCCAAGCGAAGATGGGACGGGCGGTGTCTTCCAGTGAGATGAGGCCGGGAGATCTGATCTTCTATGCCAACAGCAGCGGAACCATCAACCATGTGGCCATGTATATCGGCAACGGTCAGATCGTTCATGCGGCCAGCAAGAGAAGCGGAATCAAGATTTCCACATGGAATTACCGCCAGCCGAAGGCGATCCGCAATGTGATCGACTGACGCACACAGCATAAATTGAAAGAGTTTCGGGCATCCTAGCCGTGACGGGCCGCAGAAGGCATAGTCCTTTTGCGGCCCATGTATGTTTCAGAAATCAAAAGGAGCGGTGCCAGAAATGAGCAGTCAGAAAAAAGAGACAGGAAAAAAGAACGGCAGGGAGCTGGAGCAGGAAAAGACCAAGAAGGAGATGGAAGAGAAGGAGGACGTCAGGCTGGAGGAATACGGCCAGATGACGTTAAACGGAAATAAAGCCCGAAAAAATATCTGCCTTCTTTCCATCATCGGCGAGATCGAAGGCCATGAAAATCTGCCGGGGAGCAGCAAAGCGACGAAATATGACCATGTTCTCCCTAAGCTGGCTCAGCTGGAGGATGATGTCGGAGTGGACGGTCTGCTGGTGCTTTTAAACACCTCCGGAGGAGATGTGGACGCAGGCCTGGCCATAGCGGAAATGATCGCGTCCATGTCCATGCCTACGGTTTCCTTGGTACTGGGAGGCAGTCATTCCATCGGAGTACCTCTGGCGGTGGCGGCGGATTATTCCTTTATCGTTCCCACGGGAACCATGATGGTCCATCCTGTGAGAATGACGGGGATGGTTATCGGTACGGAAAGGACCTATGAGTAATTTGAGATGATTCAGGAGAGGATTCTGAACTTTG
>CALWEP010000019.1 GCA_944377325.1 uncultured Lachnospiraceae bacterium | reverse complement strand
CCTACAGTCTCTGTCGGCTGTGCGCCGGTTGCCAGCCATTTCTTTGCTGCCTCCTCGTTGAACTTGATCACGCTCGGATCAACGGTGGGATCATAGTATCCTACCTCCTCGATGAATCTTCCGTCTCTCGGAGAACGGGAATCCGCAACTACGATTCTATAGAAAGGAGCCTTCTTCTGACCCATTCTTCTCAGTCTCATTTTTACTGCCATGCTGTTTCACCTCCTTGAAATTTACTGATTTATAAACAACGCAGGGATCTGCCTTGCTATCCATACTGCTGCCTAGAAGGGCATCTTGAGCTTTCCGCCCATCAGGCCGCCCAGGCCGCCGAAACCTTTCCGTCTTCCGCCGCCCATCATGCCCGGAAGCTGCTTCATCATCTTCTTCATCTGATCAAACTGCTTCACAATGCGGTTCACCTCGCTTAAAGGAACACCTGCTCCCTTGGCGATCCGCTGCTTTCTGGAAAGATTCAGAAGAGACGGATTGGCTCGTTCCTTGGCCGTCATGGAAAGAATGATCGCTTCCACACGGTCCATCGCCTTCTCGTCGATGTCCACATCCTTGATCTGGGACATTCCGGGCATCATTCCGAGAATGCTGCTCATTCCGCCCATTTTTTTGATCTGGCGCATCTGATCCAAAAAGTCATTATAGTCAAATTCTGCTTTTTTCAGCTTCTGTCCCAGCTCCCTGGCCTTGTCCTGGTCCATCTCCATCTCTGCCTTTTCACTCAGAGAAAGGATGTCCCCCATACCAAGGATCCTGGATGCCATCCGGTCCGGATAAAACTGCTCCAGGTCGGAGAGCTTTTCTCCCATACCTACATAGAGAATCGGCCGTCCTGTTACCTGACGGACAGAAAGGGCAGCTCCGCCTCTCGTATCTCCGTCCATCTTTGTCAGGATCACACCGTCGATACCTACTTTTTCATTGAAGGAACCGGCCACATTCACTGCATCCTGTCCCGTCATGGCGTCTACCACCAGAATGGTCTGGTCTACGGTAACGGCTTTCTTGATCGCCTGCAGCTCCTCCATCATCCCTTCATCAATGTGGAGCCGGCCAGCCGTATCCAGAATCACCACGTTGTTTCCGTTGGCTCTGGCATGTTCCACCGCCGCTTTGGCAATATCCACCGGACTGTGCTGATTTCCCATGGAGAAAACAGGAACTCCCTGCTTCTCACCGTTGATCTTCAGCTGGTCAATAGCCGCAGGACGGTAAACATCACAGGCGGCCAGCAGCGGTTTTCTGCCTTTCGCCTTCAGTTTGCCGGCAATCTTGGCCGTGGTGGTGGTCTTACCGGCACCCTGAAGTCCGGCCATCATGATGACCGTAATCTCATTGGCCGGCCTGAGAGCGATTTCTGTCGTCTCAGAACCCATGAGCTTCACCAGCTCTTCATTTACAATTTTTATGACCATCTGCGCGGGAGTCAGACTGTTGAGCACATCCTGGCCCACCGCCCGCTCCTGTACAGAATTGATGAACTGTTTTACAACCTTGAAGCTGACGTCTGCCTCCAAAAGGGCCATCTTCACTTCTTTCAGGGCTGCCTTTACATCGGCCTCGGACAGGCGTCCTTTGCCCCGCAGGTTTTTGAATACGTTCTGCAGTTTGTCTGTTAAGCTTTCAAAAGCCATGCAATCCTCCCATGGAGCCGTCAGCCCAGCTCCAGAATCTCCGTGGAAATCTGTCCGATCTGTTCGATCAGCTCCCGATCTCCCGTCTCCGAAAACTCTCTTGTGAGCCGGTGGATGGTTTCCACCTTCTCCTTTGTCCTCTGAAACTTGTCGATCAGTCCCAGCTTCTCTTCATATCCTTCCAGGATCCGGTCACATCGCCTGATCAGATCATGAACCCCCTGACGGCTGATTCCTTCTTCTCTGGCAATCTCGCTCAGAGACAGGTCGTTGAATACCGCATCCTCATAAATGCTCTTCTGGTGTTCTGTGAGAAGCTCTCCGTAGAAATCATAGAGCAATGTCTGCTGGACGATTTTTTCCATTTCAATCACCTGACTTATCATACACGATAAACGAGAAGGTGTCAAGCATTTTTTCTTTACAAACTTCTGTTCGATTTCAGACTCTTGCCGCTGCTCTCTTCACAGACATTTTTTCCGGTTCCTTTCCTGCGCTTCTGGCGTAGAAGTTGGCCAGTACCGCTCCGGAAACATTATGCCAGACGCTGAACACAGCTCCCGGAATGGTCGCCAGGGGATACTGTGCAAAGTGGGTAGCCGCAAGAGAAGTGGCCAGTCCGGAATTCTGCATCCCTACCTCAATGGAGATTGCACGGCATTTGCTCACATCCAGTTTCAGCGCCTTTCCGATTCCGTATCCCAGAGCATATCCCAGCAGATTGTGGAGAACCACAACAGCCACGATCAGAAGTCCGGAGGTCATCAGTTTTGCGGAGTTTGCAGAAACCACTGCCGCCACAATCGCCACAATGGCTGTGGTAGATACCAGAGGAAGGACTTCCACCGCCGCTTCTGTAAAGCGGTGGAAGAAATGGTTGATGACAAAGCCGGCCGCGATCGGAACGATCACCACCTGAACGATGGAAACAAACATGCTCATCATATCCACATCCACCCTTGCTCCCGCATAAACGTAGGTAAGAAGCGGCGTAAGGAAGGGGGCGAGTACGGTGGAAACAGCTGTCATTCCCACCGACAGCGGGACGTCTCCTTTGGAGAGATAAGTCATGACATTAGAAGAAGTTCCTCCCGGACAGGTGCCCACCAGGATCACACCGATAGACAGCTCCGGAGACAGACCGAACACTCTGGTAAGACCGAAGGCCAGCAGGGGCATGACCGTAAACTGGGCGATACAGCCGATCACCACATCCTTCGGACGGCTGAACACCACTTTGAAGTCCCCGGGCTTTAAGGTCAGTCCCATACCGAACATTACGATTCCCAGCAGAGGATTGACGTAGCTCGTTTTCAGAAAGCTGACCGATGAAGGTGCAAACAGGGCAAGCGCTGCCACTGCAATTACGATGACTGCCATATTCCGGCTGACAAAACCTGTGATCTTTTTCAATACTTCCATAACACATTCTCCTTTTTGTTGTTTCTTCATTTCCGCAGCAGCGTCCATGAACTTCTGAGAAGCGAATCGGATCGGCCTGCGCAGCCTCCAAGGCAATTTTCGGAAATTGGAGGTTTTCCGAAAATCAAAAAAGCCTTTGTCTCCTGATCTCCAAGAGACAAAGGCTAAACCTCTGCGGTACCACTCTTCTTGCCGTTTTGCACGGCCCCTCGCTCCCATCCGACAATGGGCAACAGGATAACGGCTGTTTTCCGTCCGGACCTACTTTCTGTTCAGCCCGAAAGCTCCGAGGTGATTTTCATCTGACATTCACCGCTGCCTTTCACCGGCCGGCAGCTCTCTGAAGAATCCTGTCTGACTACTCTTCCTCTTCATCGCGAAATATGAATTTAGGTGTATCATAGCTCTGTTTTCTGAGATTGTCAATCCCCGCACAGAACTTTTTCCGGCATCTGTTTCAGAAATACGTACTCCCTGTCATCGGACCGTTCCTCACAGAAGCAGAATCCATCTTCCCGGAAATCTTTCATGATCTCCGGCTGTTCCGCCTGTCTCTCTGCCAGAAAGCGCACCATGCTCCCTCTGGCCATCTTGGCCTGCGTGGCTTTTACCCGGACTTTCAGTCGGCCCTTCCCGTCTTCCGCCAGTTCACCGAACACACAGGTCAGAAACCGGTCCCCCGGGCGGAGATAAGGTTCCACTGTCCGGCTGTATTCCTTTGATGCCAGATTTATGATCACCGGCTGTTCCTCATCTGCCGTCAGTTCCTCGTAGATCGAGCTGCCCCAGTAATCGTACAGATCCTTTTTTCCATCCGCTGCCAGAGCCGCCTGCATCTCCAGGCGATAGGGAACCACTCCGTCCATAGCCCGCAGAATCCCGTAAAAGCCGCTTAATATGTACAGGTGATCCCGCACGTACGTCCACTGACTGTCTGTAAACACCCGGGGCGCCATGGACTGATACTGAATCCCCACGTAGGCAAGCAGAGCAGGAGTAAGATTCTTTCGAAGATCCATATCCCGAAGCCTGAAAAAGTTCTCCTCCGTGATCCGGTCATTAGCCCGGTACAGCTGCTGCAGCTCCTGGCGGTCCATGGCCTGCAGCAGACGGCGGAGCCGCTCTGCCCGGTCCGTAAATACCGGAAGTCCTGACGGTTCCATCAGGTCCGTCTCCCTCTCCATTTTTTTTGCAGGAGAAATGATGATCTTCATGTGGCTGTCCTCTCCTCCTTTTTCTGTTCCCTACTCATGGGAACGGATATTGATATATTCCGCCTTCAGTTTGGAATAAATAAATTTCTGGCTCTTGTACAGTCCGTGATAGCCGGACAGAGTAAAGCTCACCGCTACGATAATGGCAAAATAGGGCATGGCCCCGTAACCAAACATTTCAAAAGCCAGAATCACGGATGCTATGGGGCAGTTGGTCACTCCCACAAACAGAGCCGCCATACCGCAGGCGGCCAAAAGTTCCTGGTCCATTCCGGTGATTCCGGCGGCGGCAGCCCCGAAAGCCGCTCCCACGCACAGAGTGGGAACGATCTCTCCTCCTTTGAACCCCGCTCCCAAAACTACTGCCGTAAAGATCATTTTTATAAAGAAATCAGCATATCCGATCCGCTCTCCCTCCATGATCCCGGCTACCAACTGGATACCGCTGCCATTGTATTCCCGGCTTCCCGACAGAAGAGTCAGCCCTATAAACAGCACGCTGCCTGCCAGAATCCGCACGTAGCTGCTCTTGAAATACCGGCGGTACAGCTTCTCCGACTGATGGAGCATAATGCAGAACAGAATGCTTACCAGCGCGCAGCAGACACCGAAAAGCACCGTAAACACCGCCTCCCTCAGTCCGAAGGCGGGAACCTCACCCAGCAGGAACCGTTCCGGAGCATTTCCCAGCTGTTCCGAAATTGCTGCACCGATAAACGCAGAAAACACGCAGGGCACCAGCGCCGCATAGTAAAGAACGCCGATACTCACTACCTCAAGGGAAAAAATTCCGGCCGCCATGGGCGTGCCAAAAAGCGCGGCAAAGCAGGCGCTCATGCCGCACATCACGGCGATCTTTTTATCCTTTTCATCCAGCCGGAGCCATTTTCCGAACTGATTTCCCAGGCTCCCTCCCAGCTGCAGAGCGGCTCCCTCCCGTCCGGCGGAGCCGGACACAAAATGGGTAAGCAGTGTTCCTGCAAAGATCAGCGGCGCAGTGGCCAGTGAGACCTCCTCATTGGAGGAGATGGCCTCCAGCACCAGGTTGGTTCCCCGGTTTCCTTCCTCATGGAAGGTCCGGTACAGCCATACAATGATCAGACCGGCTGCAGGAGTCAGATAAAGGGTCCACAGATTTGCATTCCAGAATGCGGTCACCCATGTGATCGCCCTGCCGAACACCGCTCCCACAAGCCCCACGGCAATCCCGATTATGCAGGATATGCAGGTCCATTTCACAAAGTAATGCAGATTTTTCCCCAGAGGGGTTTTATCATCCAGCCGGTACACCTTTTTCTACCTCCGTTCCCTACCTGATCAGGCCTGCTTCACGTCGAACAGAGCGTTGACGAATTCTTCCGCATTGAATTTCTGAAGATCGTCGATCTTTTCCCCGATTCCGATATATTTCACAGGAATTCCCAGTTCAGACTGAATAGCCACCGCAATTCCTCCTTTGGCAGTACCATCCAGCTTTGTCAGAATGATTCCCGTCACATCCGCTGCCTCCATGAACTGTCTGGCCTGTGCCAGAGCATTCTGTCCTGTAGTGCCGTCCAGCACCACCAGGTTTTCCCGATAAGCCTCCGGATATTCCTTGTCAATGATGCGGTTGATTTTTTTAAGCTCCTCCATCAGATTTTTCTTGTTGTGAAGGCGCCCTGCCGTATCGCAGATCAGTACATCCGCATTCCTGGATTTGGCAGCCGACACTGCATCGTATACTACCGCCGCCGGGTCAGAACCTTCCTGCTGGGCAATGATGTCCACTCCGGCACGGTTGGCCCATTCGGTCAGCTGTTCGATGGCCCCGGCGCGGAAGGTGTCTGCCGCTCCCAGAAGCACCTTGCGACCACTGTCTTTGAGCTGTCCTGCCAGCTTTCCTACAGAAGTAGTCTTTCCCACTCCGTTGACGCCGATTACCAGCACCACGGATTTTCTGTTTTCAAATTCATAGGCGTTCTCTCCCAGATCCATCTGCTTCTTGATGGTGTCGATCAGGATCTGCTTGCATTCCGCAGGCTCCTTGATATGCTGCTCTTTCACGGTCTGGCGAAGATTTTCAATAATGGATGTGGTCGTCTGAATTCCCAGATCCCCCATGATCAGAGTTTCCTCGATTTCTTCGTAAAAGTCGTCGTCAATGGCGGAAAACCCGCTGAATATCGAGTCAATCCCTGACACAATATTATTTCTGGTCTTGGTCAGGCCCTCCACCAGTCTCCCGAAAAATCCTTTTTTCTGCTCCTCCATACCCTTTTTCCTCCTTACGTCTCCTTATTTATCCAGATCGTCTTCGATCAGATTCACACTTACCAGAGTAGACACGCCCTTCTCCTGCATAGTAATGCCGTAGAGCCGGTCTGCCGCCATCATGGTTCCTCTTCGGTGGGTGATTACAATAAACTGTGTATATTTCGTAAGCTTGTGCAGATAATTGGCAAAGCGATCCACGTTGGAATCGTCCAGCGCCGCCTCGATCTCATCCAGCAGACAGAACGGTGACGGCTTCAGGTTCTGAATGGCAAACAGAAGGGCAATGGCTGTCAGAGCCTTCTCCCCTCCGGAAAGCTGCATCATGTTCTGCAGCTTCTTTCCCGGCGGCTGGGCAATGATCTGAATACCGGCCTCCAGAATATCCTCTTCTTCCAGAAGCTCCAGCTTTCCGCTTCCTCCTCCGAACATTTCCTTGAACACCTTATCAAATTCACTCCGGATCTCCCGGAACTTTTCCTCAAACTGTTTTCTCATGCCCGTGTCAAGCTCCTGAATGATATCCAGAAGGACCGTCTCCGCCTTGATCAGGTCCTCATGCTGACCCTTCATGAATTCATAGCGTTCCGAAATTTCCTTATAGTCTTCAATGGCATTGACGTTTACATTGCCCAGAGCCCGTATGGAGCCTTTCAGTTCTTCCGTACGTTTCTTCAGCTCTGTCAGCCCAGTCAGGGAATCGTCCCGCAGCTCCTCTGCTCTGGAATAGGTGAGCTCGTATTCGTTCCACATGTAGTCCACATAGCTGTCCATCCGCTCTGTCAGCTTTTCCTGCTGACTCTGGAGACGGAACATTTCCTTGTCCAGTCGGGAGATTTCTCCGGAGATCTGCTCCCTCTTTTCGAAAAATTCTCCCTGTCTGGCCGTCCGCTCCTCTCTGGTGTGAAGCGCCGCTTCCAGTTCCCCGGCCAGACGGGCTGCCGTCTTTTCCGCATTCTCAATGAGTTCCTGCAGATGGGCAATTTCTTCTTCCTTCTCACGGATAATCTGGGTGCTGTCCCCTGCTCCGCTGCCCAGAGAAGATTTTTCTTCATCCAGCCGCTTCATTTCCTCGCGGACACGGCGGATATTTTCCAGTACAAACTGATGCTTCTGGTGAAGTCCGGAGGTCGCCAGCTGTGCTCCTGCCAGCTCTTCCCGCCGCTGCACACCTGCTTCCTTTTCCCGCTCCAGCTGTTTTCCCAGCTCTTCGATTTCCTTCTCTGCCGCCCGGTTTTTCTCCTCCAGCAGGGATTCTTCCCGGCTCAGATCTGCCTGGTTTCTGTTCAGCTCCTTCAGCTGTTCCTCCAGATCACGGTTTTCCCGGACCATGTCCGTGGACGATTCCGCAATCTCTGCTTTTTTCTCTTCCAGTCCGGAAATCCCGATCTGCAGTGTATTCCGGCGCAGGATTTCCTCCTGCTTACGGGCTTTGATCCTCTCCAGATTCTCCTTTTCCTCTGTGAGAAGGCCTTCGTTCAGTGCCAGTTCCCGCTGGATATCGTCCACCCGCAGCAGGGCCTTTCGGCAGGCCTCTTCCAGCTCCTCGATCTCCCGACGCCGGCCCAGCAGGTTGCTGGTATTTTTAAATGCTCCTCCGGTCATGGAGCCGCCTGCGCTCAACAGTTCTCCCTCCAGAGTAACGATCCGCAGAGAATAGCGGTACTTTCTCGCCACTGCGATTGCGCAGTCAATGTTTTCCGCCACCACCACACGGCCCAGCAGATAATCAGCCAGACCTTCATACTGAGGCGCCACCTGCACCAGCCGGTTGGCAAGGCCGATGATTCCCGGCTCTTTTAAAGCCGCTTCCTGGGAAAAGCCTCCCCGGCCGCTGACGCTGGTAAGAGGCAGAAAAGTAGCCCGGCCGAATTTATTTTTCTTCAGATATTCAATCAGCTGCTTGGCTGTCTGCTCCGAATCGGTGACAATGTTCTGAATGCTTCCTCCCAGAGCCGTCTCGACCGCCACTTCATACCTCTTCTCCGTAGAGATAATATCGGCCACAACGCCGTGAATCCCTTTTATCCGATCCCGCACTTCCATGACCCTGCGGATGCTGCCGCCGTAGCCTTCGTATCGTTCTGCCAGATTCCGGAGAGAATCCAGCTTGGTATGACTGGTATGGTACTGCTGCTGGGTGTCATTCAGGTTTTTATTCAGACGGCGGACCTCCTGTTCCAGCTCGTCCATCCGCCCTTCCGCTCCGTTCTCCTGCTCCTTCAGAGATGCCAGCTCCTGCTCCACCCCGTCCAGTTTCCGGCGTTCCACCTTCAGCTGCTCATCCTGAACCGACTCATCACTTTTAAACTTCAGAAGCCTCTGGGCTACCTCGGAGCGGCGTACCTGGGCCTGTTCCAGCATGGTGGCATATCTCTGCTTTCTGGCAGCCAGAGAAGCCTTTTCATTCAGATTGGCAATAATGAGGGTCTTTCCTTCTTCTATACGGCGGTCCAGAAGCATGGCTGCTTCCTCTGTACGGCGCAGAGCATCTTCCGCCTCGGTCTGCCTCTTCAGGCAGGCCTCTGCCTCCGCATCCACCTCATCCCGTTCTTTCTCATAGCCTGCCATCTGGCCGCTTTTTTCCTGAAGCTCTCCGTCAATGGCCGCCATGCGGGACGCGATATGCTCCGCATTCATTTTTTCCGTGTTGATCTGTTCCTTCAGAACGCCGATCTGACCTTCCAGATTGCCCTTGAGCATTCCTGCTCCCGTATGCTCTTCTCTCTTTCCCGTCAGTTCCTGATCCAGCTCCGCAATGGATGCGGTCAGGCTGTCATATTCCTTTTTCAGATTCTCGGAAGCTGCTTTCGTCTCCTCCAGATGATCGGAAACAATCCTTTCCTTCTCCTCCAGCTCCTTTTTCTGAACACGGATCTCCTCCGTCTCCAGCAGAAACGCATTGGCGTCGCATCGTTTCAGTTCCTCTTTCAGCCGCAGATATTCCTTTGCAGTCTCCGACTGCTTGGCCAGCGGTCCTACCTGCTTTTCCAGTTCTGTAAGAATATCCGTCACCCGGACCAGATTTTGCTTTTCATCCTCCAGCTTTTTCTGGGCTACCACCTTGCGCCGTTTGAATTTCACAATGCCGGCCGCCTCGTCAAACAGCTCTCTCCGCTCTTCCGGCTTTCCGCTTAAGATTTTGTCAATCTGTCCCTGACCGATGATGGAGTATCCCTCTTTTCCGATACCGGTATCATAGAACAGTTCATTGATATCCTTCAGGCGGCACACACTGCCGTTCATCAGATATTCGCTTTCTCCTGAGCGGTAGATCCGTCTGGTAATGGTCACCTCGTCATAATCGACCGGAAGCTTGTGATCGCTGTTGTCCAGGGTAATGGCTACGGAAGCAAAGCCCTGGGGCTTTCTCATTTCCGTGCCTGCAAAGATCACGTCCTGCATGCTGGCTCCCCGCAGCTGCTTCACCTTCTGCTCTCCCAGAACCCAGCGAACCGCGTCAGCCACATTGCTCTTTCCGCTTCCGTTCGGTCCCACAATACCGGTGATTCCATTGTGAAACTGGAATACGATCTTATTGGCAAATGACTTGAAGCCGTGGATCTCTATACTTTTTAAATACATACATTTTCCTGCTCTTCCTGCTTCTGAGCCCTTTCTTCCTTCAGTCTGAGTATTCCCTTATAGGCAGCCATCTGCTCTGCCGCCTTTTTGGAACGCCCCTGTCCCCGGCCGATCTCCCGGCTGCCGATCTTGGCGCAGGTCTCATAGACCCGGTTGTGCTCCGGTCCTTCCTCTCCAAGCAGCTCGTAAGTGAGGGCTTCCTTTCCCATACCCTGCACCATTTCCTGCAGAATAGTCTTGCTATCATAAAAGAGCTGTTTGTTCTCCAGATCATTAAGAATAAATTTATGGATAAACTCTTTTGCACTAGCAAAACCACCGTCCAAATAAATAGAGCCGATCAGCGCCTCCATCGCGTCTGAAACCACGGAGCTTCTCGCCCGGCCTCCCGTCGCCTCTTCTCCCCGTCCCAGAAGCAGATACTCTCCCAGATGGATTTCCCCCGCACAGTAAGCCAGTGCCTGCTCGCAGACCATGCTGGCTCTCGTTCTGGTCATCTCTCCTTCCGGCATCCTGCAGTTTTTGTGAAACAGGAAGTCACTGGAAACCAGTTCCAGAACCGCATCCCCCAAAAACTCCAGTCTTTCATTATTTCTGGATTTTTCCCAATGCTTTTCATTTGCATAGGAACTGTGAGTCATGGCATGAGCCAGAAGATTTCTGTCTTGAAAGCGGTACCCGATCACCTGCTCCAGTTTTTCTAATTTCCGATTCATTTTTTCTCCTCCCACAGACGTTTTTACAAGAAAGAAAAAGCCCTAGTCCCTAGGGCTTTTATCTCAACGCCTTATTCTTTAGTTCAGCGCATTTTTAATCTGCTCTACCGCATCGCCCACGGATACGATCTTTTCCGCCTCCTCACTGGGGATCTCAATGTCAAATTCCTCTTCAATTCCCATGATGATCTGGAACACATCCAGAGAATCCGCACCCAGGTCATCCACAAAAGTGGACTCCATGGTGATCTCATCCGGCTCAATATTCAATACCTCTCCAATAATCGACTGCAATTTTTCAAATTCCATGACCTCATTCCTTTCCTTACTCTGTTTTTTCTGTGCTCAGACTTTCTCTGATCTTCTCGTTGATACCCTGTTCCTTAAAAGTCACGCACTGGATGATGGAATTGCACACTTCCGTCGCCTTGGAATTACCGTGTGTCTTGACTACCAGTCCGTTCAGACCCAGCAGAGGAGCCCCGCCGTATTTGCTGGCATCGAAATCCTTCAGTGTCTCCTTCAGGGCCGGTTTGACCAGCAGGGCGCCGATTTTGCTGCGAAGGCTGGTCATCATGCCCGCCTTCACTTTTGAAAGCAGGGTGGATCCCAATCCTTCATAAAGCTTGAGAATCACATTCCCCACAAAAGCCTCGCATACCACCACATCGGCACCGCCGTGAGGAATCTCTCTGGCCTCAATGCTTCCGATAAAGTTAATGTCCCCGCACGCCTTCAGCAGAGGAAAGGTTTCCTTTACCAGAGCATTTCCCTTTTCCTCCTCTGCCCCGATGTTTACAATGGCTACCCGCGGATTTTTCACTCCTACCACATGCTCCATATAAATGGATCCCATCCTTGCGAACTGAACCAGATGGGACGGTCTGGCATCTACGTTGGCTCCGCAGTCAATCAGCAGGGACACTCCCTTTTCCGTGGGAATGAGCGGCGCCAGAGGAGGACGTTCTACGCCCTTGATCCTGCCTACGATCACCTGACCGCCTACCAGAATGGCTCCTGAGCTTCCTGCGGATACAATGGCATCCGCCTCTCCCCTCTTCACCATATTCATGCCCACCACCAGAGAAGAATCCTTTTTCTTGCGGATGGCATTTACCGGGGGCTCCTCCGTAGCGATCACTTCCTCCGCATTCTGGACCAGGATCTGACCTTCCCTGCAGGAATACTGTTTCAGTTCCTGCTTCACCGCCTTTTCCTGACCAATCAGAATGATCTGGATATCATCTCTTTTTTCCGCCGCCTGGACAGCGCCTTTGATGATTTCGCCCGGAGCGTAGTCCCCGCCCATGGCATCAACTGCAATTCTAATCATGGCTGATACTCCTCCCGCCTTCCTGCTTCACGATAATCTATTACATACTATACTAAAGCATATTTCAGAAATCAACATTGATTTTTCCGATTTCTTCCTTCTGATTCTTTCATGCAGAAATAGATTTTTTTCTCTCTCCGCAGGACAGTCCGCTTCCCGCAGGATCATCCGGAAAGGTCTCCTCCTGAATGAACATCCCCGGGGACGTCTCTTCCTCCCGGGACGGACATCCCGTCCACAGAACCGCGCACAGGACTGCAGCGCACACAAGCGTCAGAAGCGCCGCCATCAAAAACAAAATCCCTCTTCTCGTCCTTCTTTTCCTGGAAACCGGCCGTTTTCTGCTTCTGCCCCGGACCGGTTCCCGTCTGTTTCTTCTGTCATTTCCCTCCGGCATTTCCAGTTCCTCCTGATCCGATCATTTCCATATCTGTTCAGCTGTCTTTATTCTACCTAAAATCATGCATCTTGTCAAAACCGTGCTGCCGGACGGAAAAAGGAATGTATGGTCATGAAGCTGTCCGGAATCTCAGCTCTTTTTGGCAAAACGATTCATGAAGAAATCGGTAAAGTCCGCCAGTTCTTTTTCCTGAAATACATAAACATACAGTTTTTCGTCATCCAGCCAGTCATAGGCGTTGATTCCGATATAGCTTTTTCTGTCCGGATAAATAATAAACGCGTCAGTGGGATATTTGTTCCGGTACGCCTTCAGAATCTGTGAACGGCGGTAAAAAACCGGCTCTCCCCGTCCGGAAAGGTCCGGAACCGTAGGAACTGCAGCAATGGTTTCCTCCTTTTCATTCCACCCGATGATCAGGCTGCCGATCTTCGTCTTGCTGCCGTGAACAAATCCATAGTTAAACCAGGATACGTCCTCTGTATAGCCGTAAATCAGCCTGTAATCCTCCCCATGTTCCACCGCCTGATCAAACAGCTGTCTCATTTTTCTTGCATTGGCCTCGCTCTTTTCCATATCGGGCTCCGGTCCTTTGAACAGCTTGCTGAAAAAACCCATCTTTTTTCCTCCTTGATTGATTTTTGTTTCATTATTCTGACGGTCTCTGTTTTTCCAGATAATCTGCAATCGCCCGAATCTGAAAAGCAGCTGTTTCATCAACCGCTTCCGGCACAAACAGCGGCAGAGTCTCCGGAATGGATTTCCTTATGACCATCACCGCCAGACACAGATTAATGAACAGAGCTACCGTCTTTCTGTCCGCTCTTATTCCGAAGCATGTCAGAATTTCTTCGAAAAGCTGTGCCTGTTTCCGGCGGAATTTTCTGTAACCTTCTTCCGGCAGGCGTTTAAAAAGCAGCTGCTGATCCTCTGCAGACAGAACGGCAATTCCATTTTTTTCTCCATAGCAGCAGTCAAACAGGAATTTTTCCACCGCCTCCCGCCAGCTCAGGGACGGATCCTCCATCAGTCTTCTGACATAAGCCAGGATTCTGGGCTGCTGCAGATACAGGCTTTCCACCACCAGCTCCTCTTTTCCTGAAAAAAAAGAATAAAAAAAGGTTCGTGAAATCCCCACTTTTTTATAGATCTGTTCTACGGTGGTATGCTGTACGCCCTGGCCGGCCATCAGCTCCAGTCCTGCGGCAATCAGCGCCTCTTTTATCTGCTTTCTCTCTTCTTCCGAATAAGCAACTTTCGGCATAGAATCTCCTTTTCTTTTAAAATAAAAACAAATTCGCGAATTTATTTTTATTTTATCATAAGAGTCTTTGAAGCACAACCTTCTTTCTTCTCTCTTTCTCACAAGGGGCCGTTGCAAAATAGATGAGTAATCATCTATGGAGCACGGCTCCGTTTTTATGCCCCGAAAACAGAAAACGGACTCCGAAGAGTCCGTAATCCATGGTATAATTAGATATGACCAAATATCTTACATACCATAAGAATTATACCGAATTCGGCGAACCTTATCAACTGGTTTTGCCGTTAAATTTGGAAGGTTTGGTTCCTGATGATGATTCTGTTCGACTGCTGAGCCACGAACTGGAGGGATTGGATTACAGCTTGCTGTATCAGGCTTACTCTGCCAAAGGCAGAAATCCGGCAGTGGACCCAAAGACCATGTTCAAGATCCTGACCTATGCCTATT
>CALWEP010000018.1 GCA_944377325.1 uncultured Lachnospiraceae bacterium | reverse complement strand
GTTTGACACCATCGGTATCGGCGACCTGAGCCACTTCTGGGCAGGCGACGTAACCGGACAGAACGGTGTAACCTGGAGCCTTGGCATGTACATGGCCGGATTCTTCCCCTGCATGATGTTCGGTATTCCGGGAGCAGCCATAGCAATGATCCAGTGTGCCAAGAAGGAAAAGAGAGCCGTTGTATTCGGTCTGGTAGGTTCCGCAGCCATCGCCGCTTTTGTCTGCGGCGTAACCGAGCCTTTTGAGTTCGCGTTCATGTTCCTGGCACCGGTTCTGTATTTTGCCTATGCTCTTCTGTACGGCATTTTCACCGTTATTACCGTTGCCCTCGGCTTCAGAGCAGGCTTCTCCTTCTCTGCCGGACTGACCGACCTGGTATTCTCCGCAAGCCTTCCGGCTGCGGCAAAGACCCTGCTGATCATTCCGTTGGGCATTGCCGCATTCGTGGTATTCTATCTGGTATTCCGCTTCATGATCACCGCCATGGATTTAAAGACTCCCGGCCGTGAGGACGAGGATGCGGATGAGGAGACCAATGTAAAGCTGGCCAATGATGATTTCACAGAGATCGCCCGCATTATTCTGGACGGAGTAGGCGGCGCCGGCAACGTGACCACCATTGACAACTGCATTACCCGTCTCCGCCTGGAAGTAAAAGATCAGGCGCTGGTAAATGAGAAGCTGATCAAGTCTGCCGGCGTGGCAGGAGTGATCCGTCCCAGCAAGACTGCCGTTCAGGTAATCGTAGGAACAAAGGTGCAGTTTGTTGCGGATGAATTTAAGAAGCTTTGCAAATAATAAACACAATTCAAATCCCTTTTCAGAAAAAGCCGCAGAAGCGGCTTTTTTTGATGCCCGGAAAAATAATGAAAAAATATGGCGTTTCTTGCGGAATTAACAGAATAAATGTGGAAATTTGAAAGATTTTTTGTTAGAATGGAAGAAAATGTGGCGGAAGACAGGAGGGGATAAAATGAGCCGCAGAGCAGATACCGTATATTTTAACGGAAATGTATATCCAATGGGGAAAACGTTTTCCAGGGTGACAGCCTTCGCTGTGAGCGGGGACCGTTTTCTGGGAGCCGGTTCGGATGAAGAGATGGAGAGCTTTAAAGGAAAGGACACAAAACTGGTGGACCTTCACGGCAGGACAGTGCTGCCCGGGCTGATCGACTCCCACCTTCATATTCACAACACCGGGATTATGAAGCTTCAGCTGAATATTCAGTTCAAACAGAAGGAGGAAATTCTTAAGCTGGTGGCGGAGGCCTGCAGCAAGGCAAAGCCGGGGGAGTGGATCGTAGGACGGGGATGGATCAATAATCTCTGGGAGGATCCTTCATTTCCCACAAAGGAGGACCTGGACCGGGTGTCTCCGGACAATCCCGTCTATCTGAAAAGAGCCTGCGGCCATGCGTCCTGGGCCAACAGCCTGGCCTTTCGTCTGGCGGGGATCACGGAAGACACGGAAGACCCTGTGGGGGGAGAGATCATGCGGAAGGCGGACGGCTCCATCTTGGGAGTGGTAACAGATCAGGTACAGGAGCGGTTTGATACGGTTATCCCGGAATACACCACGGAGGATTTTAAAAAGATCGCCCTCCTGGCGGAACAGGAATTTTTAAGCTGCGGTCTTACCACCGTTCACGACGCCGGTACGGCGGAGGAGTGGCTGGAGGCGTGGGAGGATCTTTACCGCGAGAAAAAGCTCCATATCCGGATCTACGCCATGATGAGGGTTGTGGGAAGGCCGGATTTTGAAAAGCTCCTGCGGGTATCAAAGGAATATTTCCGGTACGGATTGAGGATCGGAATGTTTGACAATCACCTTACCGCCAGAAGCTACAAGATTTCTCTGGACGGTTCCCTGGGAGCCAGAAGCGCCTGGCTGCTGGAGGATTACAGTGACTGTCCCGGTCATAAAGGAAACGGAAAATGGACGGACGAACAGCTGTATCAGGTGCTGTATGAGGCCAGAAGGGCAGGGTTCCAGATCATGTGCCATGCCATCGGAGACGGGGCGAACCGTCAGTGTCTGGACGTCTACGAGCGCCTGCTGAAAGAAATTCCCGACAGCGACCACCGTCTCCGCAGCGAACACGCGCAGATTGTGGCGGAGGAAGATATTCCGCGGTTTAAAGAGCTGGGAGTGATTCCCACTTTCCAGGCAGTGTTTATCCGGACGGACAAAGCGGTGGCGGATGACCGGCTGGGAGAGAGAATCAAAGGCGCATACGCTTGGAGGCGGTTTATGGACCAGGGATGCATTATCCCCGGAGGTACGGATTCCCCGGTGGAAAGCTGCAATCCGTTCCTGTCCATGTACTGTGCGGTGACAAGGAAGGACGAAAACGGAAATCCGGAGGGAGGATGGTATAAGGACCAGGCCATGACCAGAGAGGAAGCGCTCCGCTCCTATACAACCTGGGGAGCCTACGCCGGATTTGAGGAGAAGCTCAAAGGAAGCATTGAGACGGGAAAGCTGGCGGACTTTGTGATCATTGACCGGGATTTCATGACCTGCCCGGAGGACGAGATCAAGGATATCCGGGTTCTGACCACCGCTGTGGGCGGCGAGATCGTATATCAGAGCAATTAGGGGGAAGGGAATTATGAGAGAAAAAGCGCAGAAAAAATCACTTTTTTACCGGTTTATTGATCGGGTTGAGATCCTGGGCAACAAACTGCCTCATCCGTTTTATCTGTTTTCCATGCTGATCGTGGTGGCGGTGGTGCTTTCCGTTTTGTTTGCGGGAGTGTCCGTCACCTATGAGAAGGCTCAGTCCGGCGGAACGGGAGCGGAAATGGTTACGGTTACGGTGCTGAACCTGCTGAACAAGGGAACCATTACGGATCTGACGGAAAATATGTACAGCATCTACTATTCCTTCTCGCCGATGATGATGATGGGCCTTCTCATGCTGTCCATCGGACTGTGCGAGCAGGTGGGCTTTTTCGCGGCTCTGATCAAGCGCACCATAGCGGGAGCCAAGCCCGTATTCGTATTTGCCATTGTATCTTTTATCGCCATCAATGCCAACACCGCCTCCAACGCCGGCATTTTGGGATGTACGGCAGTGGCGGCCGCCGTGTTCGCGTCCATGGGCTATAACCCGTGGCTGGGAATCCTGCTGGCTTATGCGGCAGGCAACGCGGGAATGTCGGCAAACGTTTTCGTGGGAAATCTGGATGTGCTGCTGTCCGGTATTAATGAATCGGTGGTGAGCGCCCTGGGAATGGATACGTCCACGGTTCATGTGCTGCAGAACTGGTATTTCATGGGCACCTGCGCCGTTGTGCTGACGGCTGCCTATACCTGGATCACCGTTAAATTTGTGCGAGGATATATCGGAGAGGCAAAGGATCTGTCCAGACTGAACATTGACAGTGCGGAAAAGGATCTGACTGAGGCAGAGCGCAGAGGGCTGAGAAACAGCGGAATAGCCGCCCTGGTCTATCTGGCGGTGCTGGTGGTGATATGTCTGCCGAAGAATTCCGTATTCCGGGCGGATGACGGCTCCATCGTTCCCAGCTCACCTCTGCTGAAAAGTGTGCTGACTCTTCTGTTTTTATTCTTCCTGGTTACGGGAGCTGCCTACGGAAGGACCGTGGGAAAGATTGATAACTGGAATAAGCTGCCGAAGCTGCTGTCCAACAGCCTTTCCTCCATGCAGAACTTCATGGTGATCGCGCTGCCGGCTTCCGTGTTTATCTATCTGTTCAATGCTTCCAATATCCCTACGGTACTGGGTGTAAAGGGAGCGGAGCTTCTCCGTTCCGCCAACATTCACGGATTTGCCCTTCTGGTGATGATCGCGCTGCTGACTCTGTTCCTGAACCTGTTTATGACATCCGGTTCTTCCAAGTGGATGATCCTGGCGCCTATTTTCATCCCCATGTTCCTGGCCATCGGCTTCAGTCCGGCGCTGACAACGGTTGCGTACAGGATCGGCGATTCCACTACCAACGCCATCGCGCCCATATCCACGGACATTGCCCTGATCGTAGGACTGCTGGATAAATACAACACGGACAAGGATAAGATTCCCGGCATGGGTACGGTATTTGCCGGCTGCCTTCCTTACGCTATCGTGACGTTTATTGTGGAGATTCTGCTTCTCCTTGTCTGGTGGATCTTCAATCTTCCTCTCGGCCCGGGAGTGGAAATGTTCATATAAGGCTTCTGCCGGAGAACGTTTGGAGAAGAGAAAAACGGGAAAAGAATAAAATCCGGAAAAAGAAGAATACTGACAGCAGGGAAAGTGAGGGAGAAGAGATGGACCGCATTTGGGAAGAACTGAGAAAGCTGCTGGAACAGGCGCGCGCGCTGGAGGAGGCAGGCATTCTGTTTGAATGGGACAATGAAACATTGGCTCCTCCGGAGGCTGTGGAATATACGGCCCGCACCATGGAGAGGCTGTCGGAAATGTATTTTGCTCTTATGACCGGGGACCGGTTGGGAGAGCTGCTGGAGCAGTGCGGAGACCGGGAGAGGCCGGAGGAGGAGAGAGCTTGGATCCGGCAGGCGGAGAAAAAAAGGAGAGAGCTGTCGATGATCCCGGCGGAGGAGTACGGAGCTTATGCGGGTCTGAGGGCGAGGGCCTCCGCCTTATGGGCCAGGGCCAGAAAAAACAAGGATTATGAGCTGTTTGCTCCGGCTTTGGAAGAGATTCTGACGTTTAAGAAAAGATTTGCCGCCTGCAGGGCGGCGAAGGGCCAGTCTCTCTATGACGCGATGCTGGAGGAGTTTGAGGAAGGCTTTTCCACGGAAAAACTGGATCGTTTTTTCGGGCTGCTGAAAAGAGAATTGGTTCCCCTTCTGAATCGGATTCGGGAAAAGGGAACGGAAATACCCTGGGAATTTTTAAAAGGAGGCTATTCCAGGGAGGGACAGGAAAAGCTGGCTCGATTCCTTGCAGAGTACGTGGGCTTTGATTTCAGCCGGGGAGTGATGGGAGAGAGCGCCCACCCCTTCACCACAGCCCTCCACAGCAGGGACGTGCGCTTCACCACTCATTACGATGACAGAGTGGACCACTCTCTGTTCTCGGTGATCCATGAATGCGGACACGGCATTTACGAGCAGGGCATTTCTCCCCTGCTGGCTCAGACAGCGGCGGGAGAGGGCACATCCATGGGAATGCACGAGTCCCAGTCCCGCTTTTATGAGAATATGCTGGGAAGGAGCAGGGCGTTTTGGGAGCCGGTCTATCCTCGGCTTCGGGAGCTGTTCCCCGCTCAGCTGGGAGATATAGGAGCGGAGGAGTTTTTCCGGGCTGTCAATCGGGTGGAGCCGGGTCCCATACGGATCGAGGCGGACGAGCTGACCTACAGCCTTCATATCATGATCCGCTATGAGCTGGAAAAGGGGCTGGCGGCAGGAGAAATTTCAGTGGCAGACCTGCCGGGGCTTTGGAACGAAAAATATGAGGAATATCTGGGAGTCCGGCCGAAGAACGCGGCGGAGGGCGTGCTGCAGGACATTCACTGGTCTCAGGGCTCCATAGGATATTTTCCCTCCTATGCCCTGGGGAGCGCATTTGCGGCTCAGATATACGGTCATATGGAAGAAGAACTGGATATGGAGGGACTGCTGCGGGCCGGGAAACTGGACGTAATCCGGGATTACCTGAGAGATCATATTCACCGGTACGGAAAAATGAAGGGCAGCAGGGAAATCCTTCTGGAAATGACGGGAAAGGAATTTGATCCGGAATACTATGTGAAATATCTGAAAAATAAATTCGGAAGGCTTTACGGGGTATGACCCCGGAGCCTTCCGTTTTCTGCTACAGACAGTTTTCAAGATAGTAATTGATTTCGGCTCCCACAAACAGGATGCAGATACAGAAATAGATCCAGAGCATGAGGAGGATCACTGCCGTGAGGCTGCCGTACATATAGGAAAAACGGCTGAACTGATTGAAATAGATGGAAAAGCCGAAGGAAAACAGCAGCCATCCCGCCGAAGAAAACAAAGCCCCCGGCATCTGGCTGGACAGGGTGAGCTTCCGGTGGGGAAGATAGGTATAGATTCCTAAAAAGCAGCCGGTCAGCACCACTACGGCCATAAGCCCTCGGAAAGGAAGGATGTTCTTGGTCACGTCCGCCAGAATGGGAAACGTATTGCTCAAAAAGCGCTGGATGGCGTCGCCGAATACGATGAACAGGAGAGAAAGAATACAGGAGAGCAGAAACAGCAGGGTGTATCCCATACAGACAATCCGGCTCATCAGATAGCTGCGGTGAATCTGGCATTTGTGGACGCGGTTCAGCCCCCGCTCCATACCAAGCATTCCTTTGGAGGCGGACCAGAGAGCGGCGATCAGGGTGATGGAAAACACCGTCCCCGGCGAGTTGGTATACAGATCGGTCACAGCCTGGTGAATCAGCGGGGCCATGGCCCGCACATCCGGCACTAGGGCCAGCAGAGTGGCGCCTACGTCCCGGGCATCCAGATTAGGGATGAGCTGTACAATGGTCATGAGCATCATGGCAAAGGGAAAAGCGGAGAGCACGATGAAAAAAGAGGCCTGGGCGGCGTAAACGGTCATCTCGTCTCTGGTAAATTTATAGGCGATCTGCCTGCAGTGATTAAAAAAAGAAACCATAAAGAGCCCTTTCTGTTTTGGCGGCTTTAAGCCGCCTTGCTACTTATAAAATAGTACCATCCAAAAGAAAAAATAGCAAGGCGCTTGTTATTGAAGGGAAAATTTGCTAGAATATCTCCGTATGTGCCAAAAATGGAGGTAAGCGCAATGAGGGAGTTATTGAAATATCTGAAGGCATACCGCAGGGAAAGCATACTGGCTCCGCTGTTCAAGATGCTGGAGGCTACGTTTGAGCTGTTTATCCCTTTGGTGGTAAAGCAGATCATTGACGTGGGCATCGGAAGGGGAGACACGGCCTACATTATGAAAATGGGAGGACTGCTGGTCCTTCTGGGAATCGTGGGCCTGGCGGCTTCTCTGACAGCTCAATATTTTGCGGCGAAGGCGGCGGTTGGATGTGCCACTTCCCTGAGAAATGACCTGTTTGCCCATATCAACCGCCTCTCCTACGCGGAGATCGACCGGCTGGGAACGTCCACTCTGATCACCAGAATGACCAGCGACGTGAACCAGGTGCAGACAGGACTGAATCTGTTTTTGAGACTGTTCCTGCGTTCGCCGTTTATCGTGTTCGGAGCCATGATTATGGCATTCACGGTGGATGTGAAATCGGCCATGATCTTTGTGGTGGTGATTCCCCTGCTGTCGGCAGTGGTGTTCGGAATCATGATTATCACCATGCCGCTCTATAAGGGAGTGCAGAGGCAGCTGGACCGGGTGCTTCTGACAACAAAGGAGAACCTGGAGGGAGTACGGGTAATCCGGGCCTTCAACCGCCAGGAAGACGAAATGAGGCGGTTTGACGGAGAAAACAGCCGGCTGGTAGATATGCAGGTGTTTGTGGGAAAGATTTCCGCTTTGATGAATCCGGTGACCTATGTGATCATCAACGGAGGCATTATTTTCCTCGTATGGACCGCCGGAAAGCAGGTGGATGCCGGAATTATCACCCAGGGAGCGGTAGTGGCCCTGGTAAACTATATGTCCCAGATCCTGGTGGAGCTGATCAAGCTGGCGAACCTGATCATCAACATCTCCAAAGCTCTGGCCTGCGCCGGCCGGATTCAGAAGGTGCTGCGGGAAGAGAGCAGCATCAGGGAAAAGGCGGACGGAGCGGTTCCGGAAGAAAACGGCAGGACTTCCAAGGTGGAATTCCGCGGCGTGGAATTCTGCTACGGGGATTCCAAGGAGCCGGCTCTCAGCTCCGTCTCCCTGAAGGTGAAAGCAGGGCAGACGGTGGGCGTGATCGGAGGTACGGGGTCGGGAAAAACCACCCTTGTAAACCTGATCCCGCGGTTTTATGATGTGTTTTCCGGTGCTGTGCTGATCGACGGCCAGGACGTGAGAGAATGGCCGCTGGAGCAGCTGAGAAGCCGGATCGGCGTGGTGCCTCAGAGGGCCGTGCTGTTTGCGGGAACTCTGCGGGACAATATGAAATGGGGAAAGAAAGACGCTACGGATGAGGAAATCTATCGGGCCCTGTCCATCGCCCAGGCGAAGGAGTTTGTGGATGAAAAGGGAGAGGGACTGGATCTGCTCATTACTCAGGAAGGAAAGAACCTGTCCGGAGGTCAGCGGCAGCGCCTTACCATTGCCAGAGCGCTGGTGCGCCGGCCCCAGATTCTGATCATGGATGACAGCGCCTCAGCCCTGGATTTTGCCACAGATGCCAGACTTCGCCGGGCAATCCGTGAAGAAACGGAGGACATGACGGTGTTCCTGGTATCGCAGCGGGCGGCTACGGTGCGGAATGCAGACGTGATCGTGGTGCTGGATGACGGCGGTGTAGCCGGTATGGGAACCCACAGAGAGCTGCTGGCTTCCTGCGAGGTATATCGGGAAATCTGCCTGTCCCAGCTTTCCGCAGAGGAGGTGCAGTGAGATGAAGGAAAAACAGATTGCTACGATTAAAAGGATCCTGACCTACATCAGGCAGTACAGATTCTGGGTGGCGGCTTCTCTCTGCCTGGCAGTCATTACGGTGGCCACCACCTTGTATGCTCCCATCCTGGTGGGAGAGGGAGTGGATCTGATTGTGGACCGGGGACTTGTGGATTTTGAAGGACTGTTTGCGGTGCTGAAAAAGGTGGCGGCAGTGATTGCCGTTACGGGACTGTCCCAGTGGCTGATGAACCATATCAATAATAAAATCACCTACCGGGTGGTAAAGGACATCCGTACCAGGGCCTTTGACCGTCTGGAGGTGCTCCCGCTGAAATATGTGGATTCCCATCGCCACGGTGATATTATCAGCCGGATCATTGCCGATATCGACCAGTTTTCTGAGGGACTGCTCATGGGCTTTACTCAGCTGTTTACGGGAGTGATGACAATTCTGGGAACGCTGGGCTTTATGATTGCGGTGAATCCGTTCATCACTGCGGTTGTGGTTCTGCTCACTCCGGTTTCCCTGTTTGTGGCCGGCTTTATCGCCAAGAGAACCTTCTCCATGTTCAGCCTCCAGTCCAGGACAAGGGGAGAGCTGACATCCCTGGTGGACGAGATGCTGGGAAATCAGAAGGTGGTGCAGGCGTTCGGACAGGAAAAGGCTGTTCAGGAGCGGTTTGAGGAGATCAACAGCCGACTGAACAGCTGCAGCTTAAAGGCGATTTTCTTCTCATCCATCACCAACCCGGCTACCCGGTTTGTCAATGGTCTGGTATACGCCGCCGTGGGAGTGGCCGGAGCGTTCGCGGCTGTCAGAGGAGCGCTTTCCGTGGGACAGCTGTCCGTATTTCTTACCTATGCGAACCAGTATACAAAGCCCTTCAACGAAATTTCCGGCGTAGTCACCGAGCTGCAGAATGCCCTGGCGTCGGCGGCAAGGGTGTTTGAGCTGATTGATGAGGAAGCCATTCCCGAGGAAGCTTCGGATGCCAGAGTTCTCACCGACGCTCAGGGAGAGGTGGAACTGGAGCATGTGCAGTTCTCTTATGATCCTCAGGTCAGCCTGATTGAGGATCTGAACCTTTCTGTAAAGCCAGGGCAGAGAATTGCCATTGTAGGCCCCACCGGCTGCGGAAAGAGTACGGTGATCAATCTGCTTATGCGGTTCTACGACGTGGATTCCGGTTCCATCCGGGTGGACGGAACAGATATCCGGTCCATTACGAGAAAAAGTCTGAGAAGAAGCTACGGCATGGTGCTTCAGGAGACCTGGCTGAAATCCGGCACCATAAGGGAGAACATCGCTTACGGAAAACCGGATGCCACGGAGGAGGAGATTATTGCGGCTGCAAAACAGTCCCATGCTCACAGCTTTATCAAGAGAATGCCTCAGGGATATGATACGGTGATTTCCGAGGACGGAGGAAACCTGTCCCAGGGCCAGAAGCAGCTGCTGTGCATTACAAGAGTGATGCTCTGCCTGCCTCCCATGCTGATTCTGGACGAGGCCACCTCCTCCATCGACACCAGAACGGAAATTAAGATTCAGCAGGCCTTTGCCAGAATGATGGAAGGAAGAACCAGCTTTATTGTGGCTCACCGTCTTTCCACTATCAAGGAAGCAGATCGGATTCTGGTGATGAAGGACGGCCATATCATCGAGCAGGGAACTCACGAGGAGCTGCTGGAGAAAGACGGCTTTTACGCGAAATTGTACAACAGCCAGTTTGCGCCCGCTTAGGAGAACCGGCTGATCAATATGAAGGGGAACGAGAGAAAATGGAAAAGAAACGAGAAACATTTGCATCCAGAGTGGGCTTTATTCTCATATCCGCCGGATGCGCAATCGGCTTGGGAAATGTATGGAGATTTCCCTATATTGTGGGACAGTACGGCGGCGCGGCATTCGTGCTGGTCTATCTGGCCTTTCTGGTATTTTTCGGACTGCCGATCATGGTGATGGAGTTTGCCAACGGACGTGCCTCCAAAAAGTCCGTGGCTCTTTCCTATGACGTGCTGGAGCCGAAGGGAACGAAATGGCACTGGTTTAAGTGGTTCCATATGGCCGGAAACTACATTCTGATGATGTTTTACACCACCATTGCCGGCTGGCTGCTCCAGTATTTCGTAAAATTTCTCCGGGGAGATTTCTCCGCGGGAATGACGGCGGAGCAGGTCAGCGGCGAATTCAGCAAGCTTATGGCGGATCCCTCCCTTATGGCTATCTATATGCTGGCGGTGGTGATTATCTGCTTTTACGTCTGCGGCCACGGCCTGCAGGACGGCGTGGAAAGCGTATCCAAGAAAATGATGATCTGCCTGATGCTTCTCATGGTGGTTATGGCAGTTAACTCCTGCCTGATTCCGGAAGGAAGAGAGGGACTTCGGTTCTACCTTCTTCCCGACTTTTCAAGAATGAAGGATGCCGGAATCTTCAATGCTCTGTATGCGGCTATGGGACAGGCCTTTTTTACTCTGAGCATCGGCATCGGCGCGCTGGCTATCTTCGGATCCTATATCGGCGACGAGCGGAAGCTGACGGGAGAGGGACTGAACGTAATGATTCTGGATACTCTTGTAGCATTTACTGCCGGCCTGATCATTTTTCCGGCCTGCTTTGCCTACAACGGAGGCCAGACCGGCCAGGGACCGTCCCTGGTGTTCGTGACCCTGCCCAACGTATTCAACCATATGGCGCTGGGGCGGCTGTGGGGCTCCATGTTCTTCCTGTTTATGAGCTTTGCCGCGCTGACCACCATTATTGCAGTTTTCCAGAACATCATCGCCTTTGCCACCGACCTCACCGGCTGTTCCGTGAAGAAAGCGGTGGGGGTCAACGGGGTGATCATTGCAGTGCTGTCCTTCCCGGCTCTGCTGGGCTATAATCTGCTGTCCGGCATTCAGCCTCTCGGAGCAGGATCCACCATTCTGGATCTGGAGGATTTTATTGTGAGCAACAACATCCTTCCCATCGGATCCATGATCTATCTGTTCTTCTGTACGAGAAAATGCGGATGGGGCTGGAACCGGTTCATTGCCGAGGCGGACAAGGGAGAGGGAATCCGCTTCCCTGCAGGACGGGTGATGAGATTTTACATCAGCTGGATCGTACCTCTTCTGGTGCTGTTTATTCTGGTGATGGGATACAAAGACAAGTTTTTTGCTTGATTTTATAGGAACATAGAGAAAAGGGATGGGGTCCCGGGCTGCGGGATCCCATCCCTTTTTCGGCGGGCGCGTCCGACTGCCATTTATAGGATAATCAGCTGCCTGCGGTATTCGTGGATCATATCCGTACCGTATTTGCCTGCCTCCGCCGCCTGACGGATATGGGAGGCGGTCACTCCCTTTTGGAACATGGAGAGAGCCGGCCCGCTGAGCAGACGCTCCCCGTCAGCCATTTTTGCAATAATGGGAATGGAGCTGTTTGCTTTTACGGCGGATAAGAGGGGAGCGGCGGACTTTCGGAAGCCCAGAATGCGGGAGAAGAGAACCTCTTTGCCGCGCCATTCCTCCGTTTCCCGGGCAGTCAGATCCAAAACCAGACTGAGAAGGGCGCGGCTGATGCGGGCGTAGGTGTAGTTTTTCGTTTTCAGACGGAAAATCCGTTCTTCCCAGGGAAGTGCTTCAAAGGCGCTGGCTCTCAGACGTCCTTCCAGCTCCCGGGAAAATCCGGCATAGCGTTCATAGCCGCCGGAAAGGGCAGTGAGGATCCGGTAATTCAGAATCGGAGAAAGGTCCTCGGGAAAAAGGAAGCGTCCCCGGAGCAGAAGGGGAAGAACCGCTTCCGGAACCAGACCTTCAAGGGACTGCAGTTCTCCTGCCCGGATCAGCCTGCGCAGAGCAGTAGCCGACGGATAGGCTCCGCTGCCTATCCGGGTTTCGTGATAACCGTCGCCTGCCCGCCGCACCGTAACCGGAACAATAGGGCTGTGAAGGCACAGAAGGGCTTTCAGATATTCCACTCCCAGAATGTTGTTGGGAGAGGAGAAAACAGGAAGCTCTTCCCGGGAAGGACAGGCCTGAAAGGCTTCCTGCCTGGCTGCAGCGAAGGAGGAGCCTTTGGCCAGAGCCGATTTCAGAGCCTGGCGGTATTCCTCCGGTTCGTCAGCCAGAAGCTTGGCAGCGTCCAGAAGGGGACCAGCCTGCCCTGCCTCGCTGCCGAAGGAGAGGTGGGTCACCACTCCCAGGGAATCCAGGATACCGACGGCCCAGGAGGCGAAATCCTCAGCGGAAGAGCAGCAGAAGGGGAAGGGGAGTTCCAGAACCAGATCGGCTCCTGCCAGCAGAGCCATTCTGGCACGGACGTATTTATCCAGCAGAGCCGGTTCTCCCCGCTGAACGTAATCTCCGCTCATCACAACGATGATGTAGTCCGCCTCCGTCTGTTTTACGGACTGCTCCATATGGTAAAGATGGCCGCAGTGGAGCGGATTGTATTCCGCGATAATGCCTGTGACTTTCATGGATGATCTCCTTTCGTGGCTTATTCTATCATTGCATATAAGAAAAGTCACGAATATTCTTAAAAAAATTTTATATAATTTATACAACAAAAAATGGGTTTTTTAGTGTATAATATAGTTTAGTGCTAATAAAAAG
>CALWEP010000017.1 GCA_944377325.1 uncultured Lachnospiraceae bacterium | reverse complement strand
AATCGGCTTCGCCGCAAATTTTTGGCGATTTGTCAAGAGTTTTTTGACAAAAAAGTGGGGGATTTTAATAAAAAAGGAATCTGAAAGCCTTATATTTATTGGCTTAAAGATTCCGAGAGATCATTTATTAAAAAAGGAGGACACAGATTATGAGAAGAAACTGGAAAAAGTTAACGGCATTGGCATTAGCCTGTGTCATGGCGTCCATGACAGCCTGCGGAGGAGGCGGAAGCACATCCTCTACGGCGGCGTCCGGAGAAAGTACTGCGGCAGCTGCCGGCGAAACCGCCGGAGAAGCTTCTTCTTCCGGAGGAGAGAAGGTAGTTACGGTGGCGCAGACGGGAGACTGGGACACCTTCATGCCCATGAACACCACAAACTCCGGAGCGGACAACGTAAATGAGCTGATGTTTGACCGCCTGATGGTAATCAATACGGACGGCACCTTTGCTCCCAGACTGGCAGAAAGCTGGGAGACCAACGAGGCTCAGGACAAGATCATTTATCATCTGAATGAGAATGCAAAATGGCATGACGGAGAGCCTGTAACGGCAGCGGACGTGGTTTACAGCGCTCAGGTGGCTTCTTCTCAGGAATACAATTACCTGCGCCGGATCCGTATGCAGTACTTTGCAGGCACCGATGAGACCGGAATGGAGCTTTCCGAGAATTCCGTGGGCGTAACGGCCGTGGACGATCATACGGTGGAATTCTCTCTGAAAGAACCCATGGATCCGTCCATTATTTACGCTCTGGTAAACCGTGACTTCTTTATCATTCCGGAGCACCTTCTGTCCGGAATCTCCGACGCGGACTTGGTGAATGACGAGTTCTGGCAGCATCCCATCGGCTCCGGTCCCTGTGTGTTCGAAAGCACCATTTCCGGAGAAAGCATTCAGTTTACCGCGAACAAGGACTACTACCTGGGAGCTCCCGATTTTGACCGCCTGGTATTTAAAAAGGTACAGGCTTCCAATCTTCTTTCCGGTCTGATGAGCGGAGAGATTGATGTGCTCAGCGGAAATTCTCAGATTCCTCTGCAGGACTGGCAGGCAGCGAAATCCACGGACGGAGTGGTGGCTCAGTCTGTTCCCACATTCGCATATCAGTATATGGCAATGAACACGTCCAGAGAATATCTGCCCAAAGAGATCCGTCAGGCGATGAGCATGGCCATCAATAAGAGCGTAATTGTGGATCAGCTCCTTCAGGGAGAAGGCCGCGTGGCATTGGGACCGCTGCCTGAGGACCATCAGTACTACAATACCGCAATCGAGTCCATGGAGCCGGTACAGTATGACCCGGAAAAGGCTGCTCAGATCGTAAAGGATGCGGGCTGGGATGAGAGCAGAGAGCTGCAGATGCTGGTTTCCACCGGAAACGAGGTAAGAGAGAAGGCGGCTATCCTGATTCAGCAGGATCTGCAGAAGATCGGAATCAAGACGAAGATCCAGACTCTGGACTTCCCCACTCTGCTGACCAATGCCAGAAACGGCGAGTATGACATCTGCTTTATCGGCTCTGCCGGTTCTGTGGATCCGTCCGAGAGCGTTCCGAACATCACCGTGGGATACATGAACAACTTTACGCAGCTGCAGGATCCGGCTCTGGGAGTACTGGGAGAATCCGGAGCTCACGAGCTTACCTTTGAAGCCAGAAAAGAGATTTATGACGATTATCAGGAAATGATCGTAGACTGGATGCCCATGGCATTCCTGTACTTTACCAATGACCTGTTCGCTCACAGCGCGAAGATCGAAAACGTACGTCCGGAAAATCTGGATTACAACGTAAATAAGAACGTTTGGGAGTGGAAGGTAAACAAGTAATAAAAGGCTGCGACGCTGTGCGCCGGTGAAAATAGTCCGAGAAAAAGAGAGGGATTCTGAAATGTCCGAGAAGCTGATAGAAGTAAAAGAGTTGAAAACGCAGTTTAACGGAAAAAATGGAACGGTGACTGCTGTAGACGGGGTATCCTTCTCCGTGGAGAGAGGAAAGACCCTGGGAATCGTAGGAGAGTCCGGATGCGGGAAGAGCGTGACTTCCATGTCAATCCTGCGGCTGATCCCTGCCGTATCCGGAAAGGTGGCAGGGGGAGAGGTTCTGTTTGAAGGGCAGGATCTTCTCAAAAAAACTGAAAAAGAGATGCGCCAGATCCGCGGAAATGAGATTGCCATGATATTTCAGGATTCCATGACAGGACTGAATCCGGTGATGACCATCGGAAAACAGCTGGTGGAGACCATAACGGCGCACAGCAAAACAGACAAAAAAACGGCCTGGAAGCGGGCGGAGGAAATGCTTGCCAAGGTAGGCATTCCCTCCCCGGCCCAGAGGCTGAAGGAGTTTCCCCATCAGCTTTCCGGAGGAATGCGCCAGAGGGTGATGATCGCCATGGCACTTTCCTGCAACGCCAAGCTGCTGATCGCCGACGAGCCAACCACTGCCCTGGATGTGACCATCCAGGCGCAGATTCTGGAGCTGATGAACGAGCTGAAAAAAACGGAGAACACCGCCATCATTCTGATCACCCACGACATGGGCGTGGTGGCGGAAATGGCCGATGACGTTATGGTTATGTACGCCGGAAAAGAGGTGGAGTACGCGGACGCCAGGGGGATTTTCAAAAATCCTCTTCACCCCTATACCCAGGGGCTGCTGGCATCCATTCCCCGACTGGATCAGGAGGACGATAAGGAGCTTTATACCATTAAGGGATCGGTTCCGGATCTGGATGAAATGCCCAAGGGCTGCCGCTTCTGCACCAGATGTCCGGAGGCTGCGGAGCGCTGCTGGAACGAGGCGCCCGGGCTTTATGAGAGGGACGGCCACAAGGTCCGCTGTTTCAAATATGAAAACAGCTTAGAAAACGGAGGTAAGTAAGATGGAGCAGAATAATGTGCTGGTTGATATTCAGGGGTTGAAAAAGAACTTTATTACTGCGAAGACTTTTACCGGAAAGCCTTTGAAAACCGTTCATGCGGTGGACAATGTAAACCTCCGGATCTATAAAGGCGAAACCCTGGGAGTGGTAGGCGAGTCAGGCTGCGGGAAATCCACCTTCGGCCGCTCCATACTCAGGCTGGTGGAGCCTACGGAAGGAAAAATCATCTACCGGGGCGAGGACATTACTTCTTACGGCAAAGAACAGATGCGTCAGATGAGAAAACAGATGCAGCTGATTTTCCAGGACCCTTATGCGTCCCTTAATCCGAGAATGACCGTGCTGGAGCTGATTAAAGCGCCGCTGGATGCCTTTCACATCGGATCCAACGAGGAGAAGATCGGCAGAGTAAGGGATATTATGGAGCTGGTGGGAATGCCGGAGAAGATGATGAACCGGTATCCCCACGAGTTTTCCGGCGGACAGAGACAGAGAATCGTCATTGCCAGGGCTCTTGTTCTCAATCCGGATTTTGTGGTCTGCGACGAGCCGGTATCGGCTCTGGACGTTTCCGTAAGAGCCCAGGTGCTGAATCTGATTCAGGAGCTGAAGAGGAAAAAGGAGCTGACTTATCTGTTTATCTCTCATGACCTGAGCGTGGTAAAATACGTGAGCGACCGGATCGCGGTTATGTATCTTGGCCGCGTCATGGAAGTGGCGGATAAGAACGAGCTTTACAATAACCCCCTTCATCCCTACACCCAGGCGCTGCTTTCCGCCATACCCATTCCGGATGTGGACTGCTCCATGAAGCGGGTGGTGCTGAGCGGCGATGTTCCCAGCCCCATCAATCCGCCGTCAGGCTGCCATTTCCACACTCGGTGCCGGTATGCTACGGAACGGTGCAGAACGGAATGTCCCGCATTGAAGACCATTGGAAAAGGCCACCAGGTGGCGTGCCATCTGTATGAGGATAAGGGGAGTGAGACAACATGAGTGAACTGATCTGGCAGGCAGACCCGGAGCTGGAAAAGGAGATCGACCGGTGGACTGAGGAGCACCGAGAAGAATTTTTAAAGGATCTGGGGGACCTGATCGCGGTGCCCAGCGTTTCCGGTGAAAGAGAAGAAAATGCTCCTTTTGGCAGGGAATGCGCAAAGGTGCTTCGGCTTGCCCTGGAAAAAGCGGAAAAGTACGGCTTTCAAGGAGAAAACTATGACAATTACTGCGGCGGCTGCCGCATGAAGGGACAGGGAGAAGGCGAGCTGGGACTGTTTGCCCATCTGGATGTGGTCCCTCTCGGAGACGGATGGACCTATCCGCCTTTGGAATGTACTTTGGAGGGAGATTATGTGATCGGCAGGGGAACGGGAGACAATAAAGGACCGGCGGCAGCGGCTCTTTATGCCATGCGTTTCCTGAAGGAGCACGGAATTTCTCTGAAGCATGACGTTTTGCTGTATCTGGGATGCAGTGAGGAGAAGGGGATGGAGGACATCGAGCATTTTGTGAGCACCAGAAAGGCTCCTGATTTCTCCCTTGTTCCTGACACTAACTTCCCGGTGTGCTATGGAGAAAAAGGAATTTTCCGCAGCACGGTGCAGGCGCCTGCGGAGGGAAATCTGGTTTCTTTCCATGCAGGGAGCGTGGTAAATGTGATTCCTTCCTGGGCGGAGGCAGTGATCCGCACAGCTTCCCGGGAGGAAGCGGAGGATATATGCGGCAGGCTCAGCCGTTATGAAAAGGTGCGGGGCCAGGTCTGCGGCGAGGAAGGAAAAGAGGTAAAGGTGACGGCGGAGGGACTGTCCCGCCATGCGGCATTTCCGGAAGGTTCGGTAAACGCGGTGCATGTGCTGGCGGAGGCTCTGGTTCGGGAAGATATTCTGACGGGAACGGCAAAAACGGCGGCAGCCGGCGTGGAGAGACTGACGGCCAGCTGTCACGGGGAAACCACAGGCATTCCCTTTGAGGATGAAGGAACGGGAAAGCTCACCTGCTGCGGAACGGTGGTCAGGATGGAAAACGGAGTGCTTTCCTTATCCTTTGACATCCGCTATCCGTCCTCCTTCCGGGGAGATGAGGTGAGGAGCGGACTGGAGAAAACGGTGGGAGAGCTGGGATTTTCCGTGACGGAAGTGCAGGATTCCGCCCCCTTCTACATCTCTCCCCAGCGGGAGGAGATCAAGGTTCTCTGCAGCATCGCGGATCATGTGCTGGGCCGCCGTTACGAGCCTTACACCATGGGAGGAGGCACTTATGCCAGACACCTGCCCAATGCGGTGGGCTTCGGACCGGGACTTCCGGATCAGCCCAATCCCTTCCCGCCGGGAAGAGGGCAGGGGCATCAGCCGGATGAGTGCATTCCCCTCAAACAGCTTCTGGACGGAATGAAGGCGTATGTCCTGGCATTAAAAGCGCTGGACGAAATCGTCTGAGTCGGTTTTCTGAGTTTATGAAAAGGAGAGAAAAACGTATGAATAATCGTGAGAATACGATTGCGGCAGTAAAGGGTGAGAAGGTAGATCATATTCCTTCCGGGTTCTGGCTTCATTTTCCGGAGACCTGTTTCCACGGTGAGGCGGCGGTTCAGGCTCATCTGGATTTCTTCCGTGAATCAGAGACAGATATTATGAAAATCATGAACGAGAATGTGGTTCCCTGCTCCGTTCCCATTGTAAATCCGGAGGATTGGGCCAACATTCCCGCGTTTGACAGGAACGCTTCTTTTATACAGGATCAGCTGGAAATCACGAAAAAAATACTTGATAAAGTCCATGACAATGGTATAGTATTACTTACAGTACATGGAGTTGTGGCATCGGCATGGCATGCCAGAGGCGGTACTGCCGGTTATGAGACAGGCAGCAGTTTCCTTACGGACCATCTGAGAGCCAATCCGAAGGCTGTAGCACAGGCATATGACCGCATTTCAGATGCATTGGCCATTTTGACGGAAGAAGCCATCAAAATAGGCATCGACGGCATTTATTACGCTGCTCTCGGCGGAGAATCCTACTTATATACAGATGAAGAATTTGAAGAGTTTGTAAAGCCCAATGACCTGAAGGTGCTGAAGGCGGCGGCGAACCGTCCGGCCTTCAATGTTCTTCACATGTGCAAAGACCGGCTGAACCTGGAACGGTATAAAGATTACCCGGCAGATGTGGTGAACTGGGGCGTATACGAGCAGAATCCGTCTCTTCAGGAAGGAAAGAAGATTTTCGGAGATAAGGCGATTCTGGGAGGACTGGATGACAGGGCCGGCGTGCTGGTGGACGGAACGGAGGATGAGATCCGGGCAGAGGTTCATCGCGTAATCAATGAGATGGGACAGAATAAGTTCCTGCTGGGAGCGGACTGTACTCTGCCGACGGAAATCGAGATGAGCAGGATCCGTACCGCAGTGCGGGCGGCAAGAGAGTTTAGGTGAGAACCAGAGCGTGACATCAGACATCATACGGGACATAACAGCAAGCGCATATGGAAATCTCCCCGTAGAATACATAGTTTAGGGGATGGAATATGATGCAGAAAAACGGAAAAGTTTCATTAAAAGAGCAGATTTACACACAGGTGCTGAACGATATCATTGAAGGCGTATATAAGCAGTCAGAGATATTGAATGAGAAACAGCTGATTGAAAAATACGGTGTGAGCAAATCTCCCGTAAGGGACGCTCTTATTGAGCTTTGCAAAGAAGGCGTGCTGTACAGCCATCCCCGGTACGGATATGAAATCGTTACGGTAAATGAAAAGGACATTGATGACATCATCAGCTTCCGGCTCATGGTGGAACCTCAGTGTCTGAGACAGGCGGCCCGCCTTATGAACGAGCGGGATATCGGCGAACTGAAGGAATTTACCATTACCAACTGCCGTGTGGATGGAAAGATCAGCATCTGGCAGCACTGGGAAAACAACAAGCTGTTTCATCTGAAGCTGAATTCCTACTGCAGGAACGGTTACTGCTACAAGGCTCTGGAAAACAGCCTGAACGTGCTGACCAGGGCGTATGCTCAGAATCATTGGGAAAGATGGAAAACCACATATTTTTATCTGGATTGTGAGGAACATTTGGAGATCATCCGTTTCCTGGAGGAAGGAAAAGTGGAAGAAGCGGTGAAAGGCCTGGAGGATGACATCAGAGGCTTCCGAAAGGTGCTGGAAAGCTATTGACCTTTTGCAGAATCAGAACGCGTATGCCGGAAAGCCGGTATGCGCGTTTTTTTCGGCGTTTTTTCCTGTTTAAAGAAATTGGCACGGAAAAAAAACTATGCTATAATGGGAGCGCTTGACGGCCGGACGGATCCGGCCGGACAGGAGCGGAAGAGAACCGGGCTGCTTTGCAGGCCGGGTAAAAGGCGCGGCAGAAAGGCCGCGGCGGAATGTTGGAATTGGAGGAACTGTCATGTATTTAATTGTCGGACTTGGAAATCCTACCAGAGAGTACGAGCACACCCGCCACAATGCCGGCTTTGACGCCGTGGATATGCTGGCGGAAAAATGGAATATTGCCGTGGCGGAGAAAAAGCATAAAGGCCTCTGCGGAAAAGGGATCATAGGCGGAGAGAAGGTAATTCTTTTAAAGCCTCAGACTTATATGAACCTCAGCGGAGAGAGCGTCCGTGCCGCTGCAGATTTCTATAAGATTGATCCCGATCATATTATTGTTATGTATGACGATATCGATCTGGACGTGGGCAAGCTGCGGGTACGGGCAAAAGGGAGCGCAGGCGGCCACAACGGAATTAAAAATATCATTGCCCATCTGGGAACACAGGAATTTCCCAGGGTGCGCATCGGAGTAGGAGCGAAGCCGGACCGGATGGATCTGGCCGACTACGTGCTCGGAAGATTTTCCCAAGTGGAGCGCACGGTGATGGAGGACGCCTTTAAGGAGGCCGGGGAAGCGGCGGCGGCTGTCATAGAGGATGGGATCGACGCGGCGATGAACCGGTTCAACAGGAAAAAATAGGAGCGGGAATGAGCATATTTGCAAACCCTTTGCGGGAACTGAAAGAATTTGAGGATTTGGACAGCGATCTGAGGGCGGGAAAGGGACCGGCTCAGGTGAGCGGATGCCTGGATTCCCAGAAGGTCCACCTGATGTATGAGGCGGCCGGGGAGACTCCCTGGAAGCTGGTGGTCACCGGAGACGGAACAAAGGCGCAGGAAATCTGTGATGATTTCCGGTATTTTGAGCCCAATACCTGGCTGTATCCGGCGAAGGATCTGCTGTTTTACAGCGCTGATATTCACGGAAACCTGATGGTAAAGCAGAGGCTGCAGGTGCTCCGTCATCTGATGGAGGACGAGGGCGGAGTGGTGATTACTACTTTGGACGGCCTGATGGACCGCCTGCTGCCTTCTGAGGCTCTGCAGTCCCAGGTGCTGCGGGTGGAAACCGGTGAGGAGCTGGATCCGGAGGAATGGCAGGAACGCCTGGTGGCGCTGGGATATGAGCGCATGCCCCAGGTGGACGGTATGGGCCAGTTTTCCATTCGTGGAGGAATCTTGGACGTGTTTCCCCTGACGGAGGAAATGCCCCTGCGCATTGAACTGTTCGATACGGAGGTGGACTCCATCCGAACCTTTGATCCGGACAGTCAGCGGTCGGTGGAGCAGCTGGAACGGGCGGTGATCTATCCGGCGGCGGAGATGATTCTGGACCGGAAGCAGCTGAAGGAAGGCGCGGACCGTATCGCCAAAGAGGAAAAAAAGTTTGAGAAGGCGCTTCGGGACCAGATGAAGACGGAGGAGGCCCACCGGATCCGGCAGATTACGGAAGAAGTGCTGGAGGGAATCCGGGAAGGCTGGAAAACCAGAGGGCTGGACGGCTATATCTCTTACTTTTTTAAAGATACCGTATCCTTTTTGGACTATTTTCCGGCGGAAGGAACGGTCATTTTTCTGGATGAGCCGGCCAGACTGCAGGAAAAGGGAGAGAGCGTGGAGCTGGAATTTAGGGAGAGCATGGGGCACCGGCTGGAAAAGGGCTACCTGCTGCCCGGTCAGACAGACCTGCTCTGGGGAGTAAAGGAAATTCTGGCCCGGGCGCAGACCGGCCGGACCGTGTGCCTGACGGCTCTGGAACAGAAGCTGCCGGGTATTCAGATAAAAAAGAAATACCATATTGACGCCAGAAACATCAGCTCCTATCAGACCAGCTTTGAGGTCCTTATCAAGGATCTGAAAAAGTGGAAGAGGGAAAAGTACAGGATCATTCTTCTGTCCGGCTCCCGAACCAGAGCCAGCAGACTGGCAGGAGATCTGCGGGAGTACGAGCTTTCCGCCTTCTGTCCGGACGATGAAGCCAGGGAGGTGAAGCCGGGAGAGATTCTGGTGACTTACGGAAACCTTCACCGCGGCTTTGAATATCCCATGCTGAAATTTATCGTCCTCACGGAGGGCGATATGTTCGGAGCGGAGAAGAAAAAGAAAAGACGGAAAAAAACGGCCTATGAAGGGCGGAGGATCCAGAGCTTTTCCGAGCTGAACGTGGGAGATTATGTGGTTCACGAGGACCATGGCCTGGGAATATACAGAGGTATTGAGAAAATCGAACGGGACCGGGTAGTTAAGGATTACCTGAAGATTGAGTACGGAGACGGAGGGAATCTCTATCTGCCGGCCACCCGCCTGGAAGGAATTCAGAAATACGCCGGCTCGGATGCTAAGGCCCCCAAGCTGAACAAGCTGGGAGGAGAGCAGTGGACCAAGACGAAAACCAAGGTCAAGGGCGCGGTAAAGGAGATCGCCAGGGATCTGGTACGGCTCTATGCGGCCCGCCAGAATTCCGAAGGCTATCCCTGCGGACCGGATACGGTCTGGCAGCGGGAATTTGAGGAAATGTTCCCCTATGAGGAGACGGATGATCAGCTGGAGGCCATTGAAGCTACGAAAAAGGACATGGAAAGCCGGAAGATCATGGACCGCCTGATCTGCGGGGACGTGGGCTACGGCAAGACGGAGATTGCCCTCAGAGCGGCCTTTAAGGCCGTTCAGGAAAGCCGGCAGGTAGTTTATCTGGTTCCTACCACTATTCTGGCTCAGCAGCATTACAATACCTTCGTTCAGCGGATGAAGGACTTTCCCGTGCGGGTGGATCTGATGTCCCGCTTCCGCACTCCCGCAGAGCAGAAAAAGACTCTGGACGATCTGAAAAAAGGTATGGTGGACGTGCTGATCGGTACGCACCGGGTGCTGTCAAAGGACGTGCAGTTCAAAAACTTGGGACTGCTGATTATCGACGAGGAACAGCGCTTCGGTGTGGCTCATAAAGAAAAGATCAAAAAGCTGAAGGAAAATGTGGATGTGCTTACGCTGACGGCAACTCCCATTCCCAGAACTCTCCATATGAGCCTGATCGGAATCCGGGATATGAGCGTTCTGGAGGAGCCCCCGGTGGACCGGGTGCCTATTCAGACCTACGTGATGGAATATAATGACGAAATGGTCCGCGAGGCGATCCAGAGGGAGATGGCCAGAGGCGGCCAGGTCTATTATGTATATAACCGGGTGAATGATATCGATGAGGTGGCGGGTCATGTGGCAAAGCTGGTGCCGGAAGCCAATGTGGTTTTCGCCCACGGACAGATGCATGAGCGCCAGCTAGAGAAAATCATGCTGGATTTTGTGGACGGGGAAATCGACGTGCTGGTATCCACCACCATTATTGAGACGGGCCTGGATATTTCCAATGCCAATACCATGATTATCCATGATGCGGACCGCCTGGGCCTTTCCCAGCTCTATCAGCTGAGGGGACGGGTGGGCCGATCCAGCCGGACGGCCTATGCTTTTCTTATGTACAAGAGAGACAGGCAGCTGCGGGAAGAGGCGGAGAAAAGGCTTCAGGCTATCCGGGAATTTACGGAGCTGGGCTCAGGCATTAAAATCGCCATGAGAGATCTGGAAATCCGGGGAGCGGGAAATATTCTGGGAGCGGAACAGCACGGCCATATGGAGGCGGTGGGATATGATCTTTACTGCAAGCTTCTGAATCAGGCCGTACAGGCTCTAAAGGGTGAAAAGCCGGAGGAGGAAGAGTACGAGACGGCGGTGGACTGCGATATTGACGCTTACATCCCATCTTCTTATATTAAGAATGAGTATCAGAAGCTGGACATCTATAAACGGATTTCCGGAATTGAGAATGAAGACGAATACATGGATATGCAGGATGAACTAATGGACCGGTTTGGGGATATTCCCGGATCAGTGGAAAATCTGCTGCGGATTGCCTCCCTGAAAGCCATGGCTCACAGGGCTTATGTGACGGAAGTGTACATCAACCGCCAGGAGGTCCGCCTTTCCATGTATCCAAAGGCCAGGCTGCGGGTAGACGGAATACCGGAGCTGGTGGCAAAATACAGAGGAGATCTGAAATTCCAGGGAGGCGAAGCACCGGTGTTCCATTTTTTAGATCAGAGGAACAAAAATCGGGACTGCGATCCCATGATGGAGAAGACGAAAGAATTGTTAAAGGAGCTGTCCGCTCTGGTGGAGCGGCCGGACAACTAAAATACACAGGGAAGGAGAACGGAATCACATGTTATCTGGTACATTTTGGTCGCTGGTGCCGCCGCTGACGGCGATAGCGCTGGCGCTGATCACAAAGGAGGTTTATGTCTCCCTGATGATCGGAATTATGGCGGGAGGTCTGCTCTATACGGGCTTTCATCCCCTGAAGGCGACGGAGACGGTTTTCGAGATCATGGGAGGAAGCATGGGCGGAAATATTAATATCATCCTGTTTCTCGCCCTTCTGGGAATCATCGTATCTCTGATTACAAAATCAGGAGCCTCCAAGGCGTACGGAGAGTGGGCCTCCAAAACAATCAAGAGCAAAAACGGAGCGCTGTTTGCTACGGCGGCCCTGGCAGCCATCATTTTTGTGGACGATTATTTCAACTGCCTGACGGTGGGAACGGTGATGCGGCCTGTGACGGACAAATATAAGGTAAGCCGGGCCAAGCTGGCGTATATCATTGACGCTACGGCGGCTCCGGTGTGCATCATTGCCCCCGTATCCAGCTGGGCGGCGGCAGTGGGTTCTTCTCTTCCGCCGGACAGCGGAGTGGACGGTTTCAGCCTGTTTTTAAGGACTATTCCTTTTAACCTGTATGCAATCCTTACCCTTGCTTTCATGCTTTATATTACGGCGAAGAATCTGGATTTTTCCGCTATGAAAAAATATGAGCAGAAGGTAATGGAAACGGGGACGGAAGAAAAGACGGACGGTGAGGAGGAAATTGTGACCGGACGGGGAAAGGTGCTGGATCTGGTGCTGCCTATCGCAGTGCTGATCATTCTGTGTGTTTCCGCCATGCTCTACACGGGAGGAATTCTGGAAGGCGTATCCATGGTGGAGGCCTTTGCAGGCTGTGATTCGGCAAAGAGCCTTGTGCTGGGGGCGTTCTTCACGCTGATTTTCATTGCCCTGCTCTATCTTCCCAGGGGAGTGATCCGCTTTTCGGAAATGTGCGGAAGCATTTCCGCCGGTGTGAAAGCCATGGTGCCGGCCATTATTATCCTTAGCCTGGCCTGGAGTCTGTCCGGGATCTGCGGGGAGGATTATCTGAATATCGGAGGCTTTGTGGGAGGCGTTGTGGGAGGAAGCGCTCTGGTGGGAGCGCTGCTGCCGGCGATTTTCTTCGCCGTAGGCGCCGGCCTGTCTTTCTCCACAGGAACCTCCTGGGGGACCTTCGGGATTCTGATTCCCATTGCGCTGGCGGTGATGGGAACGGACAATATGAATATGCTTTCTTTGGGCGTAGCATCCATCCTGGCGGGAGCTGTGTGCGGAGATCATATGTCTCCCATCTCCGACACCACCATTCTGGCCTCTGCCGGAGCCTGCTGCAATCATATTAACCATGTATCCACCCAGCTTCCCTATGCTTTGACGGTAGCCGGATGCTGCCTGGCGGGGTATCTGGCCGGCGGTCTGACAGGAAGCGGGGCGGTGGCTCTGGCTGTGGGAGCGGCGGCGCTGGTTCTGGTTCTGGCGGCAGTGGAGCGGAAACAGAAAAGATCATAGCTCTCATCAGATGCAGTATAAATTCCTCCTTTTGACAGATACTACATTTACCGACAGCATTAAGGATAAATGTGAAGAGCAAATGGAGGAATTTATGAAGAGAATACAAGACATATTGGTGCCTGCCGGGAGGGGTTGAATGATTAATAAAACAATAATCATGGAAGCGCTGCGATATGGGGAAAAAATTGATCTTGAGTGTAAGCGGGCGGAGAATAAACTGCCCGGATCGATATGGGAAACATACTCTGCGTTTGCCAATACAGACGGCGGATTGATTTTGCTTGGCGTGGAAGAACATCCGAATGAGAAGGATTTTTCCGAAAGATTTACATTTTTGAATATTCCAAATGCGGAGCAGAGAGTGAAGGATTTCTGGAATACGATTAACAGTGAGAAAGTCAGCGCCAATATTTTGGTTGATTCTAACGTGGGCCTATGCAATATTAATGGAAATACGATTCTGTGGATTGAAGTTCCAAGAGCCGATTACAAACAGAAGCCGGTATATATAAACGGAAATCCTCTGAAAGGAAGCTATAAGCGCAATCATGAGGGAGATTACCACTGTACGGAAGAGGAAGTGAAAGCAATGCTCCGGGATGCCAGCGATTCCGGAAATGACGGAGGACTGCTGGATGGCTATACGATGGATGACATTGATCTCAATTCTCTAAGATCATATCGTATTGAGTTTGAACATCAGAATCCTGCCCATATCTGGAATGGCATTGAAGACCGGGAGTTTTTGAAAAACATGGGCGGCTATGCGGTTGACAGGGCTACGGGAAAGGGGTGGCTGACAGCGGCAGGTCTGCTGATGTTTGGAAAAGGAATTTCCGTCAGGGAACGCTTTGACAATATCCGTATGGATTATATAGATGAAAGTAACCTTATGACGGGAGAAAGATGGAGCGACAGGCTTACGTATGATGGACTATGGGAAAATAATCTGTATAATTTTGTGCGTCAGGTAATGCCCAAACTGGTGAGCGGATTGAAGCGGCCGTTCAGGCTGGAGGGAATGGTACGAATCGATGATACATCGGTACATAAGGCAATTCGCGAAGCTGTGGTAAATATGGTGATCCACAGCGATTATCTGATCAATGGTGTACTTAAGATCATTAAGACGGACAAAGGATTTCTTTTTTCCAATCCGGGGAATCTGAAACTTCCTGTTCAGGCAATTTATGAGGGAGGCCATTCTGTAGCGAGAAATCCGAGGATTCAGACAATGTTCCGCATGATTGGTCTGGGAGATAATATCGGATCCGGCTTTCCTGCAATTCTGAATGCGTGGCATGAAGAAAACTGGAGAAAACCGGATTTAAGTCAAAATGAAGAACTGCATCAGGTAGAACTGAGGCTGTGGATGATTTCTTTAATGCCGGAAGAGTGTTCCGAATATCTGCAGAAGCTGTTCGGTGCCGCATATCTTCATCTGAAAAGAGAGGAACAGATCATTCTGGGAACTGCATATCTGGAAAATGAAGTGACAAACAGCAGGCTGCAGTCCATACTGGATGTTCACAGTATTGAAATAGGACATTTCCTTTCGGAACTGGTAGATAAAGAAATGCTCACCAATAACAGAAAGGGCCGCTGGACCAGCTACCGCTTGAATGAGGGGTACCGGAATGAAAATGAACAGCTGGATCTCTTCGATATGCCATATGAAGTCCCCGGGCTAAAAAACGATACGGACAGAATCATTTATGATTATATAAAAAGCAACGGTTTTATTACAACACGGCAAATACTGAATATTACGAAAATTACTACGACGGCGGGAGCTTCCGTAGCTCTTAATCGAATGATAGATGCCGGATTAGTGGAAAAAGTGCGTCACGGCAGACATTTTATATATCAATTAAAAAACTGATGAGCGAAAGAAAGTTGATGAATCAGTTGATGTATTGAGATATAATTGATAGATTAATTGATCTATTAAAAAGTAACGAGGCCTTGCGGCGGAAAAGTATAAATTCCTCCTTTTGACAGATACTACATTTACCGACAGCATTAAGGATAAATGTGAAGAGCAAATGGAGGAATTTATTATGAAAGCTACGGGAATTGTGAGAAGAATCGACGATCTGGGCCGGGTGGTGATCCCTAAGGAGATCAGGCGGACGCTCAGGCTGCGGGAAGGTACACCGCTGGAGATCTTTACCGACAGAGAGGGGGAAATCATCCTGAAAAAGTATTCTCCCATGGTGGAGCTGACGGCTTTTGCGGGGCAGTATGCGGAGGCTATGGCTCAGACAACGGGAAAGATCGTATGCATTACTGACCGTGATCAGGTGATTGCCGTAGCCGGAGGACCGAAAAAAGATATGCTGCTGAAGGCTATCAGCCGTCAGCTGGAGCAGGTAATCCAGGATCGAACGGCGGTGAATGCGGTGGGAGGAGACAAAAGCTACGTGCCCATTACGGCAGAGGAGCCGGAAGGAATCACGGCGGAGGTGATCGCTCCTATTTTGTGCGAAGGAGATGCCATCGGGGCGGTGGCTCTTTTGAGCCGGGAGCCGAGGGCCCGATTTGGAGACGGGGAAGTAAAGCTGGCCTCCACGGCAGCCGGTTTTCTGGGACGGCAGATGGAGGGGTAAAAAAGAAAAGAGTCTGGCCTGAGGAAAATCCTGCAGGTTCAGACTCTTTTTCGTTCAGCTGTTATTTGGAAAGCATCATGCGGTCATTGGAGAATTCCGTGCCGCTGGCTTCTTCGAATTTTGTAAGAAGATCTTCCACCGTAAGCTTCATTTTTTCTTCTCCGCTGACATCGTAGATGATTGTGCCGTGGTCCATCATGATCAGTCGGTTTCCGATGGTAAGAGCGTCTTTCATATTGTGGGTGACCATAAGGGCGGTAAGATGGTGGCTCTCCACAATCTCTCTGGTAAGCCGGAGCACCTTGGAGGCGGTAGCGGGATCCAGAGCGGCCGTATGCTCGTCCAGAAGGAGGAGCTTGGGCTTCTGAATGGTTGCCATAAGAAGGGTCACAGCCTGGCGCTGGCCGCCGGAGAGAAGACCGACCTTATCGGAAAGACGGGTTTCAAGTCCCAGTCCCAGGGTGGCCAGCTGCTCTCTGTAAAGCTCCCGCTCTTTGTCATTCAGCTGCCATCTCAGGCCGCGATGCTGTCCCCGGCGCTTGGCCAGAGCCAGATTTTCCTCAATCTGCATTCCGGCGCAGGTCCCTTTCATGGGATCCTGAAAAACACGGCCGATGTATTTGGCCCGTTTGTATTCCGGGTCCATGGTTACGTTTGTGCCGTCAATGGTGATCTTCCCGCAGTCTACGGGGAAGGTGCCTGCGATGGCGTTGAGCATGGTGGATTTTCCTGCTCCGTTTCCGCCGATAATGGTAACGAAATCGCCTTCGTTCAGCTTCAGGTTCAGGTTATCCAAAGCCCGCTTTTCATTTACGGTGCCTTTATTGAAGGTTTTGGAAACATGGGTGATCTCTATCATGACTCTTTTCCTCCCTTCCGCTCAAGGCGCCTGTGTTCATCTGCGTAGAGGTCATTTTCCGAGTAGGATTTCTTTATGTTGTACCGGCTCATGGCTACGGGAATGGCCAGCGCTGCGGCAACCATAAGAGCGGACAGCAGCTTCATATCGTTGGCGTCCATACCGAACCGAAGCACCAAAGCCTGGATGATAAAGTATACAACAGAACCCAGAACAGCGGAAAACAGCTTGAAACCGAAGTTTTTCACCAGCCGTCCTAACAGAACTTCGCCGATAACGATAGCGGCCAGACCGATAACGATGGCGCCCCGTCCCATATTGATATCGGCGTATTTCTGCATCTGTGCCACCATGGCTCCGGAGAGACCGATAAGGCCGTTGGAAATCGCCAGGGCAAGGAGCTTGGTATGCCCCGTATTGACGCCCAGCGCGCGGATCATATCCTCGTTATCTCCCGTAGCCCGCAGAGCGGAACCGATTTCCGTACCGAAGAACCAGTAGAGAAACAGGATAACCAGCAGAATGAGAAGAATGCCCACAAGCATGGAAGACTGGGAGTTCGATATTCCAAGACGGTCGGAAAAGAAGGATACGATGGTATCTGCCTTTAAAAGCGGATTATTGGCTTTTCCGCCCATGATCCGCAGATTGACGGACCACAGACCGATCTGCGTAAGGATTCCGGCCAGTATGGCGGGAATGTCAAAAAAAGTATGAAGCACTCCTGTGACGGCTCCTGCCAGAAAACCGGCGCCCATTCCCATAAGAGTGGCCAAGATCGGATTGATTCCGGCCAGAATAGCCACCGTAGTAACGCAGCCTCCCAAAGTGAAGCTGCCGTCAGCCGTCAGATCCGGGATGTCCAAAAGCTTGTAAGTAATGTAGACGCCCAGGACCATGATGCCCCAGAGAACGCCCTGGGCCACACCGCTCTGCAGAGAGCCCAATAAACCGTTGATGTTCATTTTAGTTCCAATCCTTCCATATGTATTATCCGGAGCGGCAGACAGATATGAGTTCCGCCGCAAGGGCCAGATACCCCGCAGCGGTTCCGGAAAAGGTCATATCCGGTCAGCACGCTGAGGGGTATGAGATTGTGATCTGATTCCGAAATAACTTCGGAAGCTTTATTCTACAGACAGTCCGGACACGTCGATGCCCAGCTCATTTGCCGTTTCTTCGTTGACAACCAGGCGAAGCTTGTCGGACGGATAGTATTCGATGGGCATTTCCGCGGGAGAAGCTCCCTCCGTAAGAATCTTTACGGCCATCTCGCCGGCTACCTTGCCCAGCTCTTTGTAATCAATGGTGTAGGTTGCAAGACCGCCGGAGGTGCACATACCTTCCTCGCCTACGATGGTGGGAAGCTTGTTGGCGTTGGCGATCATGGCCACGGTGGGCATTCCTGCGGCAATTACGTTATCTGTGGGAGCGTAGATCACATCCACATTTCCTACCATGGATTCTACCACAGTTTGAATGTCATTGGAAGTGGCTACTGTATAATCAACAGCGGTAAGGCCGGCTGCGGCGCAGGCATCCTTTGCCAGCTGAGCCTGAATCTCAGAATTGGACTCTGCGGAGCAGTACAGAATACCCACGTTTTTCGCATCGGGAAGAATCTGGGTAAGCAGTTCGATCTGCTGAGCCACAGGAGTCAGATCGGAGGAACCGGTTACATTTCCGCCGGGAGCCTCATTCGTGTCAACCAGACCGGAACCGGCCGGATCCGTAACGGCTGTGAGGACAATGGGAATATCCTCTGTTTCGGCGGCACAGGCCTGAGCAGCCGGAGTGGCAATGGCAAAAATCAGATCATCTCCGTCATTGACAAATTTCTGGGCAATGGTGGTGCAGGTGGGAGTATCTCCCGCCGCATTCTGCAGGTCGGCCTCATAGGAAATGCCGGAGGCGTCCAGAGCCTCAATAAAGCCCTCGCTGCACTTGTCCAGAGCCTCGTGCTGTACATACTGAAGAACGCCGATCTTATAGGTGGTGGTATCGGCCGCTGCGGTATCGGCTGCCGTGGTATCGGCGGCGGTGGTGTCGGAGGATGCGGAGCTGCCGCATCCGGCTGCCATTACGGCCATAGCTGCTGCCATAGAGAGCGCGGCTGCTTTTTTCATTGTTTTTTTCATAATACATTTCCCCTTTTCAAAATTGACTTTAATAGGTAGTATCATACCATCAGATAGAGGTTATGTCAATAATTTAAACCGCAACGCTTCAACGTCATAAAGTGAATTTCGGAAGGGGCAAGAAGCGTAAGGGAGCCTTGACAAACCTCGGCCCAGCGATTAAACTAGAGCTATGATTTTCCGGAAAAATAAGGGAAATGCGGGGAAGAGAAGAGTAGGCGGACCCCGGCTGCGACAGAGAATCCCGGTCAGCTGAGAAGGGAGAGCAGACAGACTGCCGAACATGGACTCGGAGCAGAGCAGGTGAGGGGAAGCTGAGCCTGCGACGGGAGCGCCCGTTATCGCGCAGGCTGTGAAAAGCGCACAGAGCAGGAGCAGCTGCAGAGGTTCCTTCCGTGAGGAAGGGATGAATTAAAGTGGTAACACGGGAGAAAGTCTCGTCTTTAAGCGATTAAAGACGGGATTTTTTTATTTTCCCGGGAGAAGGAGATAAGGAGGATTGGTCATGTGCCAGAATTGTAAGAAACCCTATTATATTACAACCGCCATTGCATATACCTCAGGCAAGCCCCATATCGGCAATACCTATGAGATCGTGCTGGCGGACAGCATCGCCCGCTACAAAAGAGAGCAGGGCTTTGACGTGGTGTTCCAGACCGGTACGGATGAACACGGTCAGAAAATCGAGCTGAAGGCAGAGGAGGCGGGAGTTACTCCCAAGGAATTTGTGGACGGCGTAGCGGGAGAGATTAAGAGAATCTGGGATCTGATGAATACGTCCTATGATAAGTTTATCCGTACTACGGATGATTATCATGAGAAGCAGGTTCAGAAGATTTTTAAAAAACTGTACGATCAGGGGGATATCTATAAGGGATATTATGAAGGCCTTTACTGTACGCCCTGTGAGTCCTTCTGGACGCCCTCTCAGGTGGTGGACGGAAAGTGTCCCGACTGCGGACGTCCGGTGCAGCCGGCTAAGGAAGAGGCATATTTCTTCAAAATGAGCAAGTATGCGGACCGGCTTATTGCCCACATCAACGAGCACCCGGAGTTTATCCAGCCGATGGCCCGCAAAAACGAGATGATGAACAATTTCCTGCTTCCCGGCCTGCAGGATCTGTGCGTGTCCAGAACCTCCTTCAAGTGGGGCGTTCCGGTGGATTTTGACCCCAAGCACGTAACCTACGTATGGCTGGATGCTCTGACCAACTACATCACCGGTCTGGGCTACGACTGTGACGGAGAGAGCAGCGAGAAATTTAAAACCTATTGGCCTGCAGACCTGCACCTGATCGGAAAGGATATTATCCGCTTCCATACGATTTACTGGCCCATCTTCCTGATGGCGCTGGATCTTCCCCTGCCCAAGCAGGTATTCGGACATCCCTGGCTGCTTCAGGGAGACGGAAAGATGAGCAAATCCAAAGGAAATGTGATCTACGCCGACACTCTGGTGGACTTTTTCGGCGTGGATGCCGTCCGCTATTTTGTCCTTCATGAGATGCCTTTTGACAATGACGGCGTGATCACCTGGGAGCTTATGGTAGAAAGAATGAATTCCGACCTGGCTAATATTCTGGGCAACCTGGTAAACCGTACCATTTCCATGACCAATAAATATTTCGGCGGCATCGTTGCCTCCACGGGAGTGACGGAGCCGGTGGACGATGACCTGAAGACAGTGGTTCTGGAGGCAGTGAAGAAGGCGGACGAGAAGATGAACCAGCTTCGGGTGGCTGACGCCATCACAGAGATCTTCGGCATCTTCAGAAGAAGCAATAAATATATTGACGAGACGGCTCCCTGGGCTCTGGCCAAGGATGAAGCGAAGAAGGAGCGCCTGTCTGAGGTGCTTTACAACCTGACGGAGGCCATCACCATCGGCGCATCTCTGCTGGCTTCCTTCATGCCGGAGACCTCCGAGAAGAGCTTACAGCAGCTGAATACGGAGAAGGCATCCCTGGGCGAAATGGACGTCTTCGGAAAATATCCGTCCGGAAACAAGGTGACGGAGAAGCCGGAGATCCTCTTTGCCCGTCTGGATGTGAAGGAGATCATGGAGAAGGTGGAAGCCATCCAGGCTGCGCAGAGGGCGGCGGCTCAGGCGGCTGCAGGAGAAGAGACGGCTTCGGAAGAGACGGAGGAAAAGGTTGTCGACGTGGAGGCGAAGCCGGAGATTGCCTATGACGATTTTGCCAAGCTTCAGTTTCAGGTGGGAGAGATTATCTCCTGCGAGGCGGTTCCCAAGTCCAAAAAGCTGCTCTGCAGTCAGGTAAAGATCGGCAGCCAGGTCCGCCAGATCTTAAGCGGCATCAAAGCCTGGTACAGTCCGGAGGAAATGGTGGGCAAAAAGGTGATGGTGGTCACCAATTTAAAACCTGCCAAGCTGGCGGGAATGGTGTCGGAAGGCATGATTCTCTGCGCCGAGGACGCGGACGGAAATCTGTCTCTCATGGTTCCGGAGAAGAAGGAGATTCCCGCCGGATCAGAGATCTGCTGAGAAAAAGGAAAAACAAATATCCGCATAGGCGGTAATGGCTGAACGCAGAAGCGCAGCCGTCTGCAGAGATTCATTCCGGCAGACGGCCGCGCTTTTCCTTTTGCTTACCGGTGCGGGAAAAAAGGACTTGTAGGTTTGTCAAACATTTGTTACAGTGAATGCAAATACTCCTGAAGGATCTCATTGGGTGATTTCCATCCCAGTGGCCGCATGGGGAAGTTGTTGTAATCTCTGCGATTATACACTTTCAGCTGT
>CALWEP010000016.1 GCA_944377325.1 uncultured Lachnospiraceae bacterium | reverse complement strand
GTCAAGATGTCTTTTCTCACTTCGTTTGCCATTTTCTGAAGTTTAAGTTTCTCCATTCTGATTCCCTCTTCTTAATGTTTTTGTGCTTTGCCGATTCCCTCTTATTATACGGGATTTTGTCCTTATTGTCCATACAAAAAGGCGGTTCCTCCTATTCAAAACGCACAATTTCCTTCTTCAGCCTCTTCATGATTTTCTTTTCCAGCCTGGAAATGTAGGATTGGGAAATCCCCAGCAGATCGGCCACCTCCTTCTGAGTCATCTCGTCTCCGTCCGCCCTTCCCAGGCCGAACCGAAGCTCCACAATCTTTTTTTCCCTGGGACTGAGTCTGCTCACCGCCGCGTTCAGAAGCTTCTTTTCCGTTTCGTTTTCCAGGTCCCGGTAAATCACATCCTCGTCGGTCCCCAGAATGTCGGAAAGAAGCAGTTCGTTTCCGTCCCAATCCACATTGAGCGGTTCGTCAATGGACACCTCCAGCTTGGTTTTGCTGTTTCTGCGCAGATACATGAGAATCTCATTTTCAATGCATCTGGACGCATAAGTAGCCAGCTTAATGTTTTTTCCCGGGTTGAAGGTATTGATGGCCTTAATCAGTCCGATGGTTCCGATGGAAATCAGGTCCTCCACCCCCACGCTGGTATTGTCAAATTTCTTTGCTATGTATACCACCAGCCGCAGATTATGCTCGATCAGCGTGCTTTTTGCCTCCTTATCCTCCTCGGTGCCCAGCTTTCCGATCATCCGGGCTTCCGTCTCCCCGTCCAGAGGCGGGGGCAGAATATCCGCTCCCCCAATGTAGTGAATTTCTCCCTGCTTCTGCAGGAACATTGTCCGAAAGCTGGGTACCGCCTTAAACTGAAAGCGTCCCGGCACTGAAACCTTTATGATCATCTTTTCCTCCCTATCTTCCTATTGTCTCATTCAGCAGCATCCGATAGCTGCCGTCCGCCGACAACGGCGTTTTTACAATTCCTATCAGAGGGTGCTCCACCAGAATCTTCTCTTCCCCGTCTCCGATTTCCATGAGATCAAAAGTAATTCCCGGTATGACCCCGTCCTGTTTTCCCACCGACCGGTAAGGAATGTAAATCACCTGATCCACCCTTCCGCAGAGTTCCCGGCAGACCTCATACTCCAGCACATGGACCGGTTTCCCCCCAAAAGGGGAGCGCAGCCTGTTTCCCGTGTCTATGAGGGCATTCGTCTCCGTTTCCCTGCCGTTTAATACCAGCCGGACTCTCCGCAGCATTTTCGTTTTTCCCCGCCGTTCCTGCACCGCTTTCCAGAGTCCCCGGCAAAGCGCGGCCGTGCCGGCGGCAAGAAGGGCCCAAGCCGCAAACGTCAGGGACTGTCTCGCCGCCCCCGTCTGCTGTCCTGCCATCTGTGACACAGCCAGTTCCTCCAGCGCCAGAAAGCCTCCTCCCATGACGGCAGCCGCAAACAGAAGCCCCGCCGTCTCCGCACACAGCCTGCGCAGACGCAGCCCGGCCGTTCCGGCCTGCCCTCGCTCAAAAGCGATCCACACCATGGCTGCTCCGGATGCCAGAAGCCCGGGAATGCCGGACAGAAACGGCCCGACGGGTTCCTGCAGGGACGCGCAGGCCCAGACTGCTCCTGCAGCCGCAGCCGCAGCCATCCGCAGGGGAGTGGAGGAAAGTCCCATGATCCTTTTCAGAAACAGAAGCAGGAGCAGGTCCATGGACAGATTGACAAGAAACACGATGTCTATGTATACAACATATCTCTCTCCCGACTGCATCACCTCCGGTCCATGCCAACCATTATAATTCATGGAGGCGGCATAATTTGTCAAACCGAACACCGCCATTCCCGTTTTTCATCGGGAAAAAAGCGGAAAAAAGGACAAAAAATCCCCGGAAGGCCCATATCTGCCTTCCGGGGATTCTGTCTCCCTATCTGTTCTGTTTTACCGTCTGCCGTCTCTGCCCTTTTTCAGGAAATCAGGAACGTTGATCTGTACGCCCGTATTGGGGCGGTAGCCTGTCGGGCTGGGGTTCGTGCCGGTGCCCGGCGTCGATGCCGGACGACTGCCTGTCTGTGTTCCTCCGAACTGGCCTGCTCCGGTGCCTGTCCCATATCCGGGAACGGTATAGGTTCCTGCCTGACGGGTTGTCTGATTGGCAGTGGCCGCCGCCTCGGAAGCGGAAGCTGCCGCCTTGGCAGGCTGCTTTTTATAAGGATTGCTGAAATCCTTCATGGCCTTGGCCACCGGAGTATTCAGTCCCTTATCCGTAAGCCCGGTTGCGATGACCGTAATGGTGCACTCGTCCTGGGCGTTTTCGTCATACATAGCTCCGAAGATAATATTTGCCTCATCGCCGGCCAGCTCCTGCACATAGCTGGCTGCCTCATTGGCCTCAATCAGGCTGATATCACCGGAAATATTGATAATCACGTGGCTGGCTCCCTCAATGGTAGTCTCCAGAAGGGGGCTGGATACGGCCTGCTCCACGGCCTCCTTCGCCTTCTCATCGCCCTTTGCATGGCCGATTCCGATATGTGCGATGCCCTTGTCCGTCATAACCGTCTGTACGTCGGCAAAATCCAGGTTGATCAGGCCGGGAACGTTGATCAGGTCCGTAATTCCCTGTACGGCCTGCTGCAGTACCTCGTCCGCCTTCTTTAACGCATCGGGCATGGTGGTCCGTCTGTCCACGATCTCCAGCAGCTTGTCATTGGGGATAACGATCAGAGTATCCACATTTTCCTTCAGATGCTCAATTCCCTGAAGAGCGTTGGTCATACGGGTCTTCGCCTCAAAGCGGAAGGGCTTCGTCACCACGCCTACCGTAAGGATGCCCATATCCTTGGCCAGCTTTGCCACTACGGGAGCCGCTCCGGTTCCGGTGCCGCCTCCCATACCGCAGGTAACGAATACCATATCCGCACCCTTCATGGCCTGAGCCAGCTCCTCAGAGCTCTCCTCGGCTGCCTTCTCACCGATCTCCGGCTTCGCTCCCGCTCCCAGTCCCTTGGTCAGCTTTTCGCCGATCTGCATGGATGTGGGCGCCTTGCAGAACTGCAGGGCCTGCTTGTCCGTATTGACTCCGATGAACTCCACGCCGGCGATGTTTTCGTCGATCATGCGGTTCACCGCATTATTTCCTGCTCCGCCTACGCCGATCACAATGATTCTGGCTGCGTTCTCTGCTTCATTTATCTTAATCTCTAACAAGACTGCTTCCTCCTTTAACCCTTTTCCTTCTATCTCATCGGTACATTTTATCAGCTATTTCCCGCATTTTCCGCGGTTCTCCTAATACTATATTTGATTTTTGAAAAAATATCAACTCCTAATTACTTAAAATCCCTACAAAAATTGCATTTTTTCCTGTCCCGTCATTTCTTTTTAAATGTGTACATCATGCTGGTATTGGCCTCATCATAGGAATCCAGATACAGGGTTCCGGCCTGTCCCTCCAGAACCGGAAGGGTGTCGTGAAGGACCGCGATCTTCCCTCCGATATCATCAATGGTTCCCAGCTCCACGCTGATCTCTCCGATCGTCAGGGTAATCTGATTCCTGCTGCCGAACCGGATTTCATCCGCCTGAATGTCATAGTCATAAAGGGCCTGGGTCAGACTCAGCACCTCGTCAAACACCTTCCCGTCCTCCACAGGCAGCGGCGCATACAGCGCGATATGGCCGAATTCCAGGCCTGTGACCTCAGGAACTCCCTCCAGCTTTTCGTTGGTGCTGTCCACCACAATGCCGTCTTTGTCAAAATACATATAACTGCTCATATAGCGGAGATATCCCACAATGCTCTTTTCGTATACGATCACCTCCACCTTCGTGGGGCTCTGAAATACCAGGTCATAGTCCTCCACATAGGGAATTTTCTTATGGTCTCCGAACCGGTCATTGAGATAACAGTACACCAGGGTTCTCTCCTTTGCGGTGGGAAACAGAATCTCCGTTATTTCCTCACTGCTGCACCGGTTGTTTCCGGTCACCGTAATCTCCCGTATCCGGATCAGAAAGCCTGCCGCCGCCAGCAGAGCAAAAACGGCTGCCAGCAGCAGGATCCCTCTTTTTATGCCTTTTCTTCCTTTGCCTCTCTTTCCAGCCATCGGATGTCCGCACCTGCCAGCCGCAGATCCCGGCAGATGTCTTCGTACCCCCTTTCTATATGAAAGCAATCTGTAATCACCGTTTCTCCTTCTGCCTGCAGGCCGGCAATCACCAGCGCCGCCCCGCCCCGCAGGTCCCTGGCCGCTGCAGTTCCTCCCGGAAGTGCGGGAAGGCCGCGGATCACCGCCTCTTCTCCGCAAACCAGGATATCCGCTCCCAGTTTGGCAAGCTCTGCAGCCGTCTCATACCTTCCCTCAAATACCGTTTCCCGGATACGGCTCTCTCCTGCTCCACAGCATAAAAGAGCCATAAGCGGGGACTGAAGGTCTGTGGGAAAGCCGGGATAGGGTCCGGTCTCCGTCCGGACGGCACAGGGGCGGCGGTCCATGCGGACGGCAATCCAGTCTTCCCCCCGGGAAATCCTGCCGCCGGCTCTCTGCAGCACGCGGATAACCTCTTCCAGCTGTCCCGGGTTCACCCCCGCAAGCTTCACCTCTCCCCGGCCGGCCATGGCGGCCATCAGGTACGTTCCGGCCACAATTCTGTCTCCCGCCGCCCGGAAGCGGCAGCCATGGAGCCGTTTTCTGCCGCAGATCCGGATTCTGTCCGTACCTTCTCCCCGGATGCCCGCTCCCATGGCCCGGAGAAATCGGCAGAGTTCTTCAACCTCCGGTTCTCTGGCCGCTCCCCGGATTACCGTAACTCCCTCCGCCAGAGCCGCCGCCAGCAAGGTGTTTTCCGTCGCACCCACACTGGGATAGGGAAGGCTGATTTCCCCGCCGCACAGGCGGGGAGCCCGAGCCTGAATGCAGCTTTCTCTTTCTTCTGCAACCGTTCCCAGTTCCCTCAGAGCCTGAAGGTGATAGTCGATGGGTCTCTTTCCGATGGAGCAGCCTCCCGGATAGCAGGTGGAAGCCTGACCGAACCGTCCCAGAACAGCTCCCAGCAGCACAATGGAGGAACGCATCCGCCCCACTTGGTCTGCCGGCAGATCCGTCCGGTTCATTCCCCCGGCTGAAATGGTCAGCTCTCCCTGATCCAGGGAACAGGAGCAGCCCATAAAATTCAATATCCCCATCATACAAAAAACATCCTGTATGGC
>CALWEP010000015.1 GCA_944377325.1 uncultured Lachnospiraceae bacterium | reverse complement strand
AATCGGCTTCGCCGCAAATTTTTGGCGATTTGTCAAGAGTTTTTTGACAAAAAAGTGGGGGATTTTAATAAAAAAGGAATCTGAAAGCCTTATATTTATTGGCTTAAAGATTCCGAGAGATCATTATTTTTTACGGGAGGTATAAAAAGAAAGAAACGGAGCTGCTGAAGAAATATATTGATCTGGCTCCCAGAGATAATTTTAAGGATATTCTGGACGCGGTGGATGAATTTGCCTATTTTGACAGCAGGAAAGCGTAAATCAGCAGGAGAACAGGGAGGCCGGAGACTCCCCGCAAATATTCGGAAGCTAAAGACTAAGATCCTGCGCCGGTTCAGGGAGGGCAGGCGGATGCAATACGGTACCGGGGGATCAAACGGGATGGGATTGTTGCCCCGGAATACTACAAAATGCCGCATATTTTGTTTGTTCTTCGTGATATGAATTGCCAGTCTGAGCGTGATTTGTGTGCTGATCTCCGCAGGGACGGAAGCGGCTGGAAAACATGGAACAACATTGGCAGATGGACAAAAGCTCTGTTGGACGGCGACGAGGAATATCCGAAGGATATGTCCACAATGCGCCGGGTGGAACAGATAAAACGAGTTGCCGTTATGAATTTGAAGAAGGAGGGCGGTGTCAACCGAACCGCCGGAAAGGCGCTTCTGAAAGCTGTCCAAGCACAGCATGAAATGATTTACGAAGAACTCTGCTTGTGCGATCCAAGTATCATTGTTTGCTGCGGGCTGACTGCTTCCGGTATTACAGGAAATACAACTTTGCTGAAAGATTATGTGCTGCCGATTTCAACGGAATGGGCATCTTTTCGCTCTCACACCTTTGACCGGGACTGGTGGTATTACTTCACTGAAATCAATAAAAAGCAAGTGCCGGTGGTCAGCTTTTGCCATCCGCAAGTTACCAATCTTGAAGGTGCTAGAGGACATGAAAAGCTGTTTGCGCCGTTGTATCGGGATATGCTTTTTATAAGGAAACTGTTTTTAGAAACGGATATGCAATAATGCCAAACTCTCTTTTTCTGGCAATATCTATAGCTTTTACTTATAATTAATATAGCTGTTCCTTCATTGTATTTTCACAGGAATTTCCCTATAATGGGAAAAGTGATAGGCTGCAGGCGGACGGCAGACCTGCCGAAAACTGCTTGCAGGCAGGAGATAAAGGAAAGGAACGCAGAAATGAAACAGACCATTAATCCCGGATTTAAAAAGAAAACTCTGACTTTAATCGACAATATTGTATATTCCCATCAGAAGGATTTGGATGGAAAGCCCTTGGAACTGAAAATGTCGATTCTTCTGCAGAACGGCAACAGCGAAATGAGGCTTGCAGCCGGAGAGGATGATCCTAAAGAGGATCACAGCCCGAAGCCGGCTCTGCTGTGGATTCCCGGAGGCGGCTGGAGAGGTGCTGACAAGAATCTTATGCTGGGAGAAATGACGGAATTTGCCAACGCCGGTTATGTGGTAGCTTCTATGTACTACCGCAGCAGTGCTCAGGGACATTTCCCGGATCAGATCATCGATGTGAAGACAGCGATCCGCTTTCTTCGGGCAAATGCAGAGGCGTATGAGATTGATCCGGAGCGGATCGGCGTATTCGGCCGCTCTGCCGGAGGACACCTGGCTGCGCTGGCAGCCATGAATTTGGATGATTACGGGAGCGAAGAGTGGAAAGGATATTCCGACAGGGTGCAGGCCTGCTGCAATATGTTCGGTCCTACGGATGTGGTGGGACTGATGGAGGCGGAGGAAAAAAAGTTTTCAGACCCGAAGTTCCGCTGGCACAGGGTGGAGGAGACCCATGGGGGCGCGCTGCTCGGAGGAGACCCGGCAACCATGAAGGAAAGAGCCTGGAAGGCAAGTCCCGTGAATTTTGTAAATCCCGCCATGTGCCCTATGCAGATCTTTCATGGAAACAGTGACCCGATTGTTCCCATTGAACACAGCAGCGACGTGCTGTATGAAAATATCTGCCGTGCAGGATTGGATGATTGAACGGAATATTATGTGATCGAGCACGCCGGCCACGGTACAAGAGAATTTTTTCAGGACTCCGTTAAGGAGCTGATGATCCGATTTTTTGACAGGTATTTAAAATAACTTTGACTATAAAATGAATTTATATATCCATCATAATATATAATTTTACCTTCTCGCCGAAATCTGCTATAGTGTATTTGCTGAGATACAGTATACAACGTAGCAAATGGAGGATGAGACAGATGAAATATATGATCAAACAAGTTCCGATTCCCATTGCCGGAGTAATGCTGGGTTTGACTGCGCTGGGAAACCTTCTGCAGGATTACTCTGAGACGGTTCGCCTTTTCTGCGGCGGAGCCGCCGCGTTTCTCGGAGTATTTCTGTTTCTGAAGTTCTGCATACATCGGGAACAAATCAAAGAGGATTATGAAAATCCTATTTTGGCCAGTGTGTCCGCCACGATTTTCATGGCGGCGATGCAGCTGGCGGCTTATGCCCACCCCTATTTAGGGGGAGCCGCCTTTCTGATCTGGATGGCTGCCGTAGCCGGTCATCTGACGCTTATCGTATGGTACACAAAGAAATTTCTGCTCCGGTTCCGGCTGGAGGAGGTATTTCCCACCTGCTTCGTCACTTACGTGGGGATCGTTGTGGGATCGGTTACCTCCGCCACCTTCGGAATGGAAGCCGTGGGAAGAATTCTGTTCTGGTTCGGCTTCGGCGCTTACGGAGTGATGTTTCTGCTGATTTCCTGCCGATATGCGAAGATTCGGGTGCCTGAGCCGGCAAAGCCATTGTTCTGCATCTATACTGCGCCCATGAGCCTGAGCCTGGCAGGATATCTGACGGTGATGGAGGAGAAGTCCCTGGTGTTTGTCATTGTGCTGGAGGTGCTGGCACAGGCGCTTTACCTGATGGTGCTCACACAGCTGCCGAGGTTTTTGAAGCTGCCGTTCTATCCCAGCTATGCATCCTTTACCTTTCCCTTTGTGATCACCGCATTCGCCCTGAAAAAATGCCTGATCTTTCTGGGAGAAGCCGGCATGTCCGTTTCACCTGCCATTTCCTGGCTGCTGAAGGCGGAAACCGTGATGGCTGTTCTGATGGTAGCCTATACCGCAGCGCATTTCATCTGGTATCTGATGAAGCAGTTCAGAGAAGGAAGCGGACAGAAAGGCTCCGTGCTGAAGGCTGAGGGCTGCTGAGGCTCTCTGCGCTGAAAAAGGATGAAGTTTCCCCGGAAGAGGGATGTCTGAGAGAGAGGAATCTCTTTTGGGCATCCCTTTTTTTCTGGCATTTTTTTCAGACGAATGCTATACTTTTCATAGCTGACATTGTGAATTTACCAATACGGAGGAAAAACGGATGAATTGTACATCCTTTACATTTGCAGATATTTTTGCGGGAATCGGCGGCGTGCGCCTGGGGCTGGAGCAGGCAGGAGGAACCTGCGTGTTCAGCTCCGAGACGGATCTGGATGCCAGACGAACCTACGAAGCTAATTTCGGGACGGTTCCGTCCGGTGACATTCGGGAGGCTGACCCCGATCAGATTCCGGATTTTGATATTCTGGCGGCGGGCTTCCCCTATGCGATTTCTCAGGTATGGGGAGAAAGCGGGCTGTTTCGAGCTGTGGAGCGTCTCCTTGAGAAAAAGCGTCCGGAGGCCTTTTTTCTTGAAAACGGAAAGAATCTTCTGACTCACAGCGGAGGAAAAACCTATGGGGAGATGAAGGCCCGTTTGTCGCAGCTGGGATACACGGTCTACGGAAAAGTGCTGAATGCCTGGGATTACGGCATTCCTCAGAAGAGAGAAAGACTTGTGACCGTCGGATTTCGGGAGCCGATTCTGTTTGCCTTTCCCGAGCCGGTTCCGAAAGAGGAGAGAAAGAGTCTGGCGGATATTCTGGAACCGGAGGAAACCATAAAGAGGAGCTGCTACGTCAGCAGAAAGATCCGGGAGAGAAAAATGGAGAAAATGATGGAGCGGTGCGCCGAAGAGCCGGAGAGGCCGTACATCACCAATGAAAACGTGTCCGGCATGGTTACGCCTCACCATTACGCCTGCTCTCTGAGGGCGGGAGCCAGCGCCAACTATCTGCTGGTCAATAATGAACGGCGGGTGACGGAGCGGGAGCTGTTCCGGTTTCAGGGCTTTCCGGATTCCTACAGGATGCCGTCTTCCCTTGTGGAGGTGAAGAATCTTACGGGAAACAGCTCTTCTGTGCCGATGGTCTATGCGGTGGCCCGGCAGATGCTTTCTTCTGTGGAGCTTTACCAGGGAGAGACCGTAGGTCTGGAGAGGGACCGGGCGAAAAAGGTTCTGGACCGCTTCCTGGCCAAAAAGGGGCAGGAGCCGTGGAAGGTCATTCAGGCAGCGGAGATTCTTCGGAGAAAGAGGCTGAATCCGGAGCTTTGCCTTGAAAACGGAGACACCTATAAAAAGGAGAGCCGCCGGTGGAGAGATGAGGCTGCCGGAGAGCTGCTGGGAGACAGCTACTGTCCTCCGGCCACCGGTCAGGACAGCCTGTTTTACAAAAATGCCCTTCCGCCGGAGATTTTAAGAGTACTGGGAGAGGAAAACTGCCGGACAGGCGGAGCGGTAGAGGCTTATATCTACCGCCGTCTGACGGAAAAGGACCGTCGGTTCCGAGCTCTTTTAAAGCCCTGGCTTTCCGAAAAGGAGGGCGAAGAGAGAGACCCGGCGGAGCTTCTGGAAGGCCTGACCGCTCCCGGCCCGGAAAGGGAAAAGCGGGAGATCAGAGAAATTTTGGCCCGGGTGCTTTTGGATACGTTCCGAACCGTGCTGGAGCCGGAAAGCAGAGAGGAGCAGGGGGAGTGGGAGAAGAGGAGCGGCCGGGCGGCCGAGCTGCTCACAGGAAAGAGAGAGGGAGACGAGGGCTTTCTTACTCTGGAATGCCTCCGCCTGTGGTATGACCGGATCTTTCAGGGACCCTGCAGGGAGGAAATGAGAGAGGAAGCAGAGCGCCGTCTGTGCCGCGCCGTGAGAGAGCGGTTCGGGGAGGAAAAAAGGCCGTGGAAGGCGCTGTCCCGGAGAGGCTATGAAGATCTCAGGGACGGATTCTGGAAATAGAGGAGGAGACGGTATGCGCGTAATTTATCCATCCTATTACCATGACTTTTCCTGCTGGGCATCTTCCTGTCCCGATACTTGCTGCAAAGGATGGAAGATCTCCATTGACCGGGATACGTATGGGAAATACATGACCATGGGAGGGCTGACCGGGGCAAAGCTGAGAAAGCATATTGATCATGAGACCCGGTCTTTTCGCCAGATCGGCGGCCGCTGTCCCTTTCTTGACCGGTCCGGGCTCTGCGGTCTGTGTATCGATCTGGGAGAGGATATGATGTGCCGCACCTGCCGCAGCTATCCCCGCCACGGGGAGCCTTACGGCGATCGGCTGGAGATCAGCCTGTCCCTTTCCTGCCCGGCGGCGGCCGAGCTCATTCTGGACAGGAGAGAGGCGGCGGAATACAGGGAAAAGATTCGGCCGGACCGGCCGGGAGAGCCGGACTGCACTGCGGATCGGGCCATTCTCAGAGGGCTGGTGAGAATCCGTACATCCATGTTCCGAATTCTGAAAAGAGAGCCGGCTTGCGGAGAGAGTATGTCCCGGAGAGCGGCAGTGATTCTTGCTCTGGCCCATGACGGAGAGAGAAGGCTGAAGGCCGGCGGACGTCCGGGGCTGGAGGGAGTGTGTGACTTTTATGAGAAGCAGGACGGAGGGGGCAGGCTGGAGCGGGAGCTGTCTTCGTTTCGGGAAATGACGGTTCAGAGGAGGGTTCTGGAGCGGGAGTACTGGAGCAGGCTGAGCAGGCTGGAGCCGGTTTCGGAGAAATGGGAAGAGCTTCTGTCCTGCTCCGGAGAAGAAGTCAGGTCCCTTTCCGCTCCCTTCCACATGGAAAGAAATCTTCTGGAGTATTTTCTCTACCTGTTTTACGCGGGAGGAGTTTATGACAGGAACGGCTGGACGAAGGCGAAGCTGGCGGTGTTCGGTCTGGCTGCCGTGAGGCTCCTGACCGGGCGTCTGGCGAAGGAGGGATTGGAGACGGAGGAGGCGTTTCTTCAGGCTGCCGGTCTATACTCCAAACAGCTGGAGCATTCAGACCGAAATCTGGCGGATATGGAAGCGTTTGCGGAACGGGATCCTGCCTGCTCCATGGAATCGCTGCTCGCCTGCCTTTTGGGAGGAGAGGCGGGGGAGAAGTGAAAACCCATTGTTTTTTCCTGTTCTTCGGTATATAATAGCGTTTAGTGTAAAAACAGATCAAACTAGGAGTGAAAAGTGATGAATAAAATCAGAACAAGATATGCCCCCAGCCCCACCGGCCGGATGCATGTGGGCAACTTAAGAACGGCTCTTTACGCTTATCTGATCGCCAAGCATGAGGGAGGGGATTTCCTTCTCCGCATTGAGGACACCGATCAGGAGAGATATGTGGAGGGAGCGGTGGAAATTATTTACCGCACTCTGGCGGAGACCGGGCTGATCCATGACGAGGGACCGGATAAGGACGGCGGCGTGGGACCCTATGTACAGAGCGAGCGTCAGGCAGCCGGGATTTATCTGGAGTATGCCAAAAAGCTGGTGGAAAAGGGAGAGGCGTACTACTGCTTCTGTACTCAGGAACGTCTGGACAGCCTGAAGCGGACCGTAAACGGCGAAGAGATTATGACCTATGACAAGCACTGTCTCCATTTGTCCAAGGAAGAGGTGGAAGCGAATCTGAAGGCGGGAATGCCTTACGTGATCCGTCAGAATAATCCCACAGAGGGAACCACCACCTTCCATGACGATATTTACGGAGACATTACGGTGGACAATTCCGAGCTGGACGATATGGTACTGATCAAATCCGACGGCTATCCCACATATAACTTTGCCAACGTGGTGGATGACCATCTGATGGGAATCACCCATGTGGTGAGAGGAAACGAGTACCTTTCCTCCTCCCCCAAGTATAACCGCCTTTATGACGCATTTGGCTGGGAGGTTCCGGTATATGTGCACTGCCCGCTGATAACCAACGAGGAGCACAAGAAGCTGTCCAAGAGAAGCGGTCACTCCTCCTATGAGGATCTGATCGAACAGGGCTTTATCTCCGAAGCGGTGGTGAACTACGTGGCGCTTCTGGGATGGTCCCCGGAAAACAACAGAGAAGTCTTTTCTCTGAATGAGATGATCAAAGAATTTGACTACCGCCGCATGAGCAAGTCTCCCGCCGTATTCGACATGACCAAGCTGAAATGGATGAACGGAGAGTACATGAAGGCCATGGACTTTGAAAAATTCTATGAGCGGGCGGAGAGCTATATCCGTGAGGTGATCAAAAAGGATCTGGATCTGAGAAAAATCGCCGCCATGGTGAAGACCAGAATCGAAGTATTTCCGGATATTGCCGGTCACATTGACTTTTTCCAGGAGCTTCCGGAATATGACGTAGCTATGTACACGCACAAAAAGATGAAGACGGATTCTGAGAAATCTCTGGCTGTGCTGAAGGATACTCTGCCGATTCTGGAGGCGCAGGAGGACTTTTCCAATGATGCTCTGTACGGAGCCCTGTCCGCCTATGTGGAGGAGAAGGGATATAAAACGGGCTTCGTAATGTGGCCTCTGCGCACGGCGGTTTCCGGAAAGCAGATGACGCCGGCAGGCGCTACGGAGATTATGGAGGTTCTGGGCAAGGAAGAGAGTCTGGCGCGTATCCGCAGAGGAATTGAGATGCTGGAGGCGTCGCTGTCATAAATAAAATAACGGAAGTGTGCGCTGCATGCGCACACTTTTTTTGGCACAGGAGGAACTATGGCGTTTAACGAAGCGCAGCAGGAGGCAATCGGACACGGAGAAGGGCCGATTCTGGTGCTGGCCGGACCGGGGTCGGGAAAAACAACGGTGCTTACGGAACGGGTGCGGGCACTGACGGAAAGCGGGCAGGTAAGGCCGGAAAACATTCTGGTGATTACGTTTACCCGTGCTGCCGCCCGGGAAATGCAGAGCCGCTTTGAGCGGCTGACGGGCGGAAAAAGGGTTCCCGTGACGTTCGGCACCTTTCACAGCGTGTTTTTCCGTATTCTGAAGCTGGCGTACGGCTATGAGGCGGGAAATATCGTACGGGAAGAGCAGAGAGTGCGTTTTCTGAAGGAAATGCTGGAGAAAGAGGAGCTGGAGACAGAGGACGAGGCGGATTTTATCGCATCCGTGCTGGGAGAGATCAGCGCCGTAAAAGGGGAGATGATGGACCTCTCCTGCTACTACTCCAAAAACTGTCCGGAGGAGATTTTCAAGCGGCTGTACTGCGGCTATGAGGACAGGCTCCGCAGGGAAGGACTCATTGATTTTGACGATATGCTGGTCATGTGCTATGAGCTGTTTACCCAGAGGAAAGATATTCTGTCCGCGTGGCAGAGAAAATATACCTACATTCTGATAGACGAATTCCAGGACATCAACCGGATCCAGTACGAAATCGTGCGCATGATGGCCCTTCCGGAGAACAACCTGTTTATTGTGGGAGATGACGATCAGTCCATTTACCGGTTCCGAGGGGCACGGCCGGAGATCATGCTGGGGTTTGAAAAGGACTATCCGGGCGCAGGGAAGGTGCTGCTGAATGTCAACTACCGATCCACAAGGACGATTGCCGAGGCAGCGGGCCGCTTAATAGCCCACAACCGCACTAGGTTTCCAAAGGAAATTCAGGCTCAGAAGGGAATGGGAGCCCCGGTGAGAACCTGCTTCTATCCCGACGCAAAGGACGAGGCTTTAGCGGTGGTGAAGGAGATTATGGCGTATCGGGACGCAGGCTATCCGCTGTCGGACATTGCGGTCCTTTACCGCACCAGTCTGGAGCCCAGGCTTTTGGTGGAACGGCTGATGGAGTATAATATTCCCTTCCGGACGAGAGACAGCCTGCCGAATATTTATGAGCACTGGATATCCGGAAATATCCTGGCATACATCAAAGCGGCCATGGGAAACCTGGAAAGGGGGAACGTGCTGGAATTTATCAACCGCCCCAAACGGTACATCAGCAGGGATGCCCTGGAGACAGCGGCAGTTTCCTGGGAAAAGGTGAAATCCTTTTATCAGGACAAAGAATGGATCGTGGAGCGGATCGAGCAGCTGGAGTTTGATCTGGGAGCCATAGCGGCCATGAAGCCGGCGGCAGCCGTCAATTATATCCGCAAGGCGGTGGGCTATAACGATTATCTGAAGGAATACGCCCGCTTCCGCCGGATGAAAGAAGAGGAGCTGCTGGAGGTGGCAGATCAGCTGCAGGAAAGCGCCGCAGGCTTTTCCGGGTTCAGGGAATGGTTTGACCATATGGAACAGTACGGAAAAGAACTGGAGGCTCAGGCGAAAAACCAGACCGAGCCCATGGGAAGCGGGGACGGCGTGGCCTTGATGACCATGCACGGCTCCAAAGGGCTGGAATACAGGATTGTATACATCATTGATGCCAATGAGGGCGTGTCTCCTCACAGAAAAGCAGTCCTGGAAGCGGATATGGAGGAGGAGCGGCGAATGTTTTACGTGGCTATGACCAGAGCGAAAGAACGGCTCTGCATTTGTGCCGCCAAGGAGCGGTACGGGAAAAAACTGGAACCCTCCCGTTTTATTCGGGAGTACTACGGGAAGGAGAAAGAATGAGGGAAAAAGGACTGATACACATTTACTGCGGAGACGGAAAAGGCAAAACCACCGCAGCTCTGGGACTGGCTGTGCGGGCTGCCGGCCGAGGAAAACGGGTGCTCATTTCCCGCTTCCTGAAAACGGAGGATTCGGGGGAGGTTCAGGTTCTGCGCTCCATTCCGGGAATTACGGTGGAACCCTGCACAAAAACCTTCGGTTTTCTGTTCCGCATGACTCCGGAGCAGAAAGAGGAGGCGGCCGTCTATTTTCAGGAACAGTTCGACCGGGCTGCGGAAGCGGCGAAGGACTATGACCTTCTGATTCTGGATGAGATTATGGCCTCCGTAAACGGAGGAGTGGTCAGAGAGGAGAGCCTTCTTCAGTTTTTAAAGCACAAGCCGGAAAAACTGGAGGTGGTCCTTACGGGAAGAAACCCGTCGGAGGACGTAATGGCCGAAGCGGATTATATCTCGGAAATCCAGGCAGTCCGTCATCCCTATGAGAAGGGAATCGGAGCCAGAGAGGGAATTGAATATTAGAAATGAAGAGAACGGGCCTGACGTCAGAAAACAGTTGCAATTTTTTTCATTGTTTGATACAGTGGAATCAAATGGGGAGGGGATCCTCCCGGCATAAGAGAGGTATAATATGAGCGACGAGAGAAATCGTATGGAAGAGCCGTCCGAGGAGATGACGGTTACCCTGACCCTGGATGACGGTTCCGAGCTGGAGTGCGTGGTCCTGACTATTTTTGAGGCAGGCGGAAGAGATTACATCGCCCTGCTTCCCATGGAGGGAGAGAGCGCAGAGGAAGGAGAGGTCTACTTATATCGCTACAGCGAGGTGGACGGCAATCCGGATCTGCAGAACATCGAGGACGATGAGGAATATGAAATCGTGGCAGACGCATTCGACGAGCTGCTGGACGAGCAGGAATATGACGAGATCATAGGAGAGGACGAGCTGGATGACTGACAGCAGTCCGGGATGAAAGAAATATGATGAACAGAGGGTAAGTCCTGCCCTCTGTCAAGGACAGGAAAAAGGCGCTGATTCATGTTCATGTTTCAGCGCCTTTTAGCATGGTTTTAAAAGTACCCCAACAGTTCGCCGCATCCTTTTTGGGAGTTCGCTGTCAGGGCCTTGCTTTTTCCGTTCTGATTATACGTTAAACCGGAACAGGATTACATCGCCGTCTCTGACCACATATTCCTTTCCCTCCAGCCGCACCAGTCCCTTTTCCTTGGCGGCCGTATAGCTGCCGCAGTCCAGAAGATCTCTGTAGTTTACCACCTCAGCGCGGATAAAGCCCCGCTCAAAATCGCTGTGAATTTTTCCGGCAGCCTGAGGTGCCTTCATGCCTTTGGTGATGGTCCAGGCGCGGGTTTCCTTCTCGCCGGCGGTGAGATAGCTTAAAAGGCCGAGAAGGCTGTAGCTTGCGGCAATAAGCTTTTCCAGTCCGGATTCCTTCAGTCCCAGGTCCTCCAGGAACATCTTTTTTTCATCTTCATCCAGCTCGGCGATTTCCTGCTCGATCTGAGCGCAGATTACGAACACCTCGCAGCCGTTTTCCGCAGCGAATTTCCGCACTTCAGCCACATAAGGGTTGGAAGCGCCGTCAGCGGCCAGATCGTCCTCCCCCACATTGGCGGCGAAAATCACCGGCTTGTAAGTGAGAAGGTTTAAGGAAGCGAGGAATGGAATCATTTCCTCATCCTCCGGCACAAAGCTCTTTGCCAGTTTTCCTTCTTCCAGATGAGCCTTCATCTCCTTCAGCAGGGCCAGTTCCTTGGCCAGTGCCTTGTCATTGAGAGCTGCCCGCCCCACCTTGGAGATACGCCGCTCCAGGATCTCCAGATCGGAAAAGATAAGCTCCAGATTAATGGTTTCGATGTCGCGGATCGGGTCCACGCTGCCGTCCACATGGATCACATTGGGATCCTCAAAGCAGCGCACCACGTGAACGATGGCATCCACCTCACGGATATTGGAAAGAAACTGATTTCCCAGTCCTTCTCCCTTGGAGGCGCCTTTTACCAGACCGGCGATATCCACAAATTCTATAACGGCCGGGGTGATTTTTTCCGAATTGTACAGGTCTGCCAGCAGCTTCAGACGCTCGTCGGGAACAGCTACCACGCCCACGTTGGGGTCAATGGTGCAGAAGGGGTAGTTGGCAGATTCCGCCCCTGCTTTTGTCAGAGAGTTGAAGAGGGTGCTCTTCCCCACGTTCGGCAAGCCTACGATACCTAATTTCATATATACTCCCATCTCCTTTGTTGATCGATCTTTATAAATTCTTCCTGAAATATAATGTAATGCAACTATAAACTATAGCATAAAGCCTTCTTTTTTTCAATCCTATCCGAAAGGATTGCGGGGGATAAAGAGCCGTCTTTAGATTTCTTCAGATTTCTTAGGTGGAAATGGGAGGAATTTTTCGGTAAGCTATAGCCACGGCAGGGAAATGACCGGTGATGAAAAACTCAGAAAACTGAAGGAGGAATGACTATGACAATAGGAATCTATTTTCTGCTGTTTGCGGCCATGGGGGCTGCTGCGGTGATAGGAAGCGTGCTGCTTTTTCTGATCAGACAGGAGAAGGCCAATGATGTGATTCTGGTGCTGATGACTGCGTACAGCCTGGTGATCGCGCTGATATCCGCCACGGCGCTTCCGTACAATTATACGTTCCGGCAGGCGGTGTGCTGGATCATTGGCCTGACGGCAGTAGCGGGAGCGGGGATTTATCTGGGCACGAAAAAGAAGGCCGTGTGGGGACAGGCCGTAGTAGCGGTCTCCGTTCTGGCAGGGATGGCAAATCTGTTCCTGTTCTGACAGAAGTAAAACAGTGTCGAAAATCAGCACAGCCTGTCGGCCGAATTTGTTTGATTTTTTCCCTTTTTCGGTATAAAATAAAAAATGTCCCGAATGATACATACAAGGAAATAGGCCGGAAGACGGGAAGCTCTGCATTGTTCCGGCATGGTCGCCCTGCAGGCGGTCCAGGCCAGGTTCTCCCTCAGGAGAGGAGGCCGTGCACCGCATGGCCGACACAAAGGAGAAGAAAGATGGCGATATCGAAAGAGGAACTGATCGGAAAGATCGAACAGGCAAGGAGAGCGCTGAACGAGAGCATTGAGCTGAACGAAGAATATGAGGTTATCTATCATAACAGCATAGCTTTGGATAAATTAATTGAAGAATACATTGTGTCCGGATATTGATGCGGACGGAGAAGAGCACAGCCGATGAGGCTGTGCTTTTTTGCTGCTGCGCCCCACAAAGCATTCCCTGCCGCCCATTTTCGGCAGCAGATTCCTCCCGGATTCCCATTTTTCTCCCACCGAGCCGCACCCATCTCCCACAGCTCTGAAAAAATCCCAAAAAATCCAGGAATTTCCAGCAAAAACGGCTCCAAAACAGGGGTTTCATTTTTTACGATTTTATAAAAAAATTCTTGCCATTTACCCCCAAATGTAATACTATAAGAATACAAAGTGGTAAAAAGTGGTGGTGAGTGGTTCGCAGTGGTAAAAAGTGGCGGACCGGTGACAGTTTTGCAGTACGGTGGTGATAAAGATGTTCATGGGCGAATCCAATCACACAGTTGATGCGAAGGGACGTCTTATCGTACCTTCCAAATTCAGAGAGCAGCTCGGCGAGGACTTCGTTGTAACAAGAGGTCTGGACGGCTGCCTTTCTGTGTACGCCGGCGATGAATGGACCGCCCTGGAGGAAAAACTGCACGCCCTGCCATATACCAATCCTGCCGCCAGAAAGCTCACGAGATTTCTCGTGGCAAGCGCGGCAACCTGCGAAGTGGACAAGCAGGGAAGGATCCTTCTTCCCGCTTCTCTGCGGGAATACGCAGGAATCGGAAAAGATGCGGTCCTTGTGGGCATGGGCAGGCGGATTGAGATTTGGAGCAAGGAAGCCTGGAACGCCAAAAATGATTTTGACGACATTGAGGACATTGCACAGGACCTGGGAGGATTGCTGTAAATGTTTGAGCACAAATCAGTTCTGCTCTGGGAGACGGTGGAAGGATTAAACGTCAGAAGCGACGGAATTTATGTGGACGGCACCCTGGGGGGAGGCGGACATGCCAGCGAGGTTTGCCGCCGTTTGGGAGAGAAAGGACGGTTCATCGGCATCGATCAGGATGCGGACGCCATAGCGGCGGCATCCGAGAGGCTGAAAGAATTCGGAGATAAAGTTACCATTGTAAGAAGCAACTATGAAAACATGGGGGAGATACTGGACAGCCTGGGAATTTCCGGAGTGGACGGCATCTGCCTGGATCTGGGGGTTTCCTCCTACCAGCTGGATACGGCGGAGAGAGGCTTTACCTACCGGGAGGATGCGCCGCTGGATATGAGGATGGATCAGAGAAATCCGAAAACGGCTGCAGATATTGTCAACACCTACAGCGAGCATGACCTGTACCGGATTATCCGTGATTACGGAGAAGACCGGTTTGCGAAAAACATCGCGAAGCATATTGTAAAGGCCAGGGAAGCCGGTCCTATCCGCACCACCGGTGAGCTGACGGAAATTATCAAGGGAGCGATCCCGGCGAAAATCCGGGCTGTGGGCGGACATCCGGCAAAGCAGACCTTTCAGGCGATCCGGATTGAACTGAACCGGGAGCTGGAGGTGCTCAGCCAGTCCGTTGACACCATGATCGACCGGCTGAACCCGGGAGGAAGGCTGGCCATTATTACATTCCATTCTCTGGAGGATAGGATTGTAAAGACCAGATTCAGGGAAAACGAAAATCCCTGCATCTGCCCGCCGGATTTTCCCGTATGTGTCTGCGGCAGAAAGAGCAGGGGACGGGTGATCACCAGAAAACCGGTGGTGCCTACGGAAGAGGAAATAGAAGAAAACAAAAGGGCCAAAAGCTCCAAGCTCCGTATTTTCGAACGAGGGCAGGAGTGAAAAAGGGGGAGATAAGATATGGCTGTTAGAAAGACTCCGCAGAGGATGATGACATACGTAGACGGAAACACTGTGCGCAGAGCGGAGCCGGAGCGGAGAACGTCCGCGCCGGAAAGAAAAAAGACAGCAGTGGAGCATATTCAGCGTCGGGAACAGCTGAAGAGAAACAGAGAACGGGCACTTTATATGGATCTGCCCTATCTGGTCATGCTGTCAGCGGCAGCCATCTGTGCTCTGGTTATCTGTGTGCAGTATCTGCACCAGCAGTCGGCCATGCAGGCCAGACTGAGCCGGATTGAATCCCTGGAGCAGCAGCTGGAGAACCAGAGAGCCGAGAATGATACGCTGGAGACGAGAATCAACACCTCCGTAAATCTGGACTACATCTACAAGGTTGCCACAGAGGAACTGGGAATGGTCTATGCCAATAAGGATCAGGTCTTAATGTATGATAAAACGGAAAGCGAGTATATAAGACAAAATGAAGACATCCCGAACTACAACTGACGGCAGACACCGGAAAAAGGGCGTTCCAAGTAGCATGCATAACCTGCAGACAAAGCTGGCGGTCACGGTTTTAGTGATTACGCTGGCTTTATTTGCACTGGTGCTGGTGCTGTATAATATAATTAAGGAAAA
>CALWEP010000014.1 GCA_944377325.1 uncultured Lachnospiraceae bacterium | reverse complement strand
TTCCCTCCCGGAACGGAAGAACCGTGGGAGTACGGCCGGAATACATTTCTCCGGGAACGGAAAAGACCGGTGCTTACGGCATTTCCGGCATCCTGGTCCGCAGCCTGTTTGAGGGAAGCAGAAATTCCTACGTATTTGCCACAGAGGCGGGAGAAATTACGGCAGAGTCGCCCGTTTCCCTTCCGCTGACCATAGGAGAGCAATCCTGGCTTTCCTGGGACCGTCAGGTGGAATTTTGACGGAGAGGAGAGCAGGAATATGAAATGGATGCTGAAGACTCCCAGGGGCATGGGACTGGAAGAGGCCCTGCTTATGGCGGAACAATGCGGATATGACGGAGCGGAGATCCAGCTCTATGATTTTCCCGGAGGAGCACGGTGGAGACCGCAGTTTTTGGCCGCTGCAGGCAGGGCGAGGGAAAGGGGGCTCCTTCTGGCCGTTCACGGCCCCAGCGGAGATATCAACCTTTCTTCCAGCAACGAAGGAATCAGAAAAGAATCGCTGAGACAGGCCAGAGAGACGATCTTTCTGGCCAGAGAGGCAGGGGCGGCTGCAGTTACGGTCCATCCGGGACGGCTGTCTTCCATGAGAGAGGAAAAAAGCCGCCAGTACGGATGGATGGAAGAGGCCTGCGGAGAGCTGGCCGGCCTGGCAGAGGAGCTGCAGATCCCCATAGGCTTTGAAAACATGGAAAAGAGGCCGAAGGAGGTATTTACCTCTCCGGAACTGCTGAACCGGCTTTTGACGCCGTTTCGGAATCCGTTTCTGGGCGTCACCCTGGACTTTGCCCATCTGTGGACGGTGGATCCCGGTCTGGATCTGTCCGGTCTGGCCCTCCCTATTGTAAATGTGCATATCAGCCAGTGCGTGGAGGGAGCGCCTCATTTCGGCCTGTCCCATCCCGGCGGAGAGCTGCCCCTTTCCCGCTGCTTTGCCCTTCTGAAGGCCGGAGGATACGAGGGAACGGTGGTGGTGGAGGCTAAGGACAATGTGACCAGGGAGGGAGCCGGGGCGAATCTGGAGGTCCTTCGCCGGACGTGGGCTTCATTTACGGAGAAATAACAGCTTTTTATTGCGGTGAAGACAGGAGGAAAAGAATATGCGGTTTTATGCGGCAGGCGGCTGCGGAGAGCATGGACGCAGCTGCTTTCTGACGGAGGGACGGGAGTATTCCATTCTGGTGGACTGCGGAGAGGGACTGGGAAAGGCAGGGGCCCGGCCGCTGCTTACGGGAGAACAGATCCGAAGAATCCGGTACTGTTTTCTGACTCATTCCCATAAAGACCATACGGGAGCGCTGGATTGGCTGTATGAAAACGGCTTTCAGGGGCGGGTGTATCTGTCTGAGGAAACCAGAGATCAGATCGGTCTGAACCGGGAGCACGTTCACCTGCTGCGGGCAGAGGACGGCCCGGGAGGGGTGAAGCGGCTGGATCATGCCCTTACGGTGACCCACGGCAGGAGCGGCCACTGCCCGGGCAGCTTCTGGTTTCTGCTTCAGTTTGAGGGAAAGCAGCTGTTTTTTTCCGGGGATTACTGCGAATCTTCTCCGGTATACCGCTGTGATTCCGTTTCCGGTTTCTGGGGGGACCTGGCGGTGATGGACTGTGCTTACGGAGACAGAGAGGAGGACGGAACAGAGCTGATCGGGAAGATTCGGAAAAAGCTGGAGGCAGCGATACGGCAGAAGAAGGTGCTGCTCCTGCCTGCGCCTGCCCTGGGAAGGGGAGCAGATCTGCTGCTGACGGCCTTGGAGTACGGAGATGAGACGGAGGTTTTCGGGGACAGGAGGCTTACGGACGGGATGAAGGCTCTTTTCAGCCGCCCGCAGTGGCTGAAGGAGGGAGCCGTTCTCCAAAAGGAGAGGAAATGGGGGAAACTGGAAGACTGGAACGGAGAAGGAGGAATCCTGCTTCTGTCCGATCCGCAGCTGGAGCGGGAGGAGAGCCGGCTGTTTGCAGAGCGGGTTCGGGAAATGGGAGGAGAGATTCTGTTTACCGGCCATGTCTATGAGGGCACTTGGGGAGACAGGCTGAGGAAAGAGGGGAAAGCCGGCTTCCTCAGATATCCGGTACATATGAACCGGAGAGAGGCGGAGGCCGTCCGGGAGAGAAATTCCTTCCGGAAGACGGTGCTGACCCACTGCCCCCATGAGATTCCAGCGGGAGAAGGCGTCTGCTCCCTGAAAACGGGAGAATGGACGGAGATATGAAAAGAAAAATCGCCGCTTCAACCGGATGAGGCTGAAGCGGCTTTGCGGCCTGAAACAAAAACAGCCGCAATCCTTTGCACTGCAAAGAATCACAGCTGAATTCCAATCATATAGGAAGCAGGGGAAGAGGGGCTCGAACCCCCATCTACGGTTTTGGAGACCGCTGCTCTACCATTGAACTATTCCCCTAAAGTCTTCTCTTCGGAAGATTTACTTGAATTGCTCACGCTCGACTATATTAGCACAGATAAGCAGCGGTGTCAATACAAAAAATGAAATTTTTCGGGCTTTTCCCCGAGCTATCTTTGAGAGACGGACTGAAGGATAAATGGGAAAGCAGTATTGCACGCAGTTATGGGGAAAAATCGATGAGTATGTCCGTGAACCGGAGACAATCATGGTAGAATCGCCAAAAAAAATTTCACAAATCCACGGACAGCGCAATACTATGAAAATAGAGTTGAGAACAGTTACTGAAATAGAAAAAAGCGTTTGATCAAATTGGTCACACCGGATTTCAGGCGGCGGCTTAAAATGGAACAATTGCACAAAATCAGATACATTTTCCCCGGAACTGGGAAAATTTGACAGAATCAAACGGAAATGATATATATATGGTGACGCTTTTAATGGCTGGCTATGGGGAGGCTGAAAAAGCTGCAAATAGTCTGAGAGTTAGAAGGAGATGTTAATTATGATGATGAAAGAAAAGAGAATCATGTTACCGACTGTTGCAGATGCGAAGGAATTTGTGTCAGTGGCTTCGAAATGTGACTTTGATATTGACGTTTTTTATAATCGGGTAATTATTGATGCAAAGTCTATTTTAGGCGTACTGAGCCTGGATCTTACCAGAGTGCTCACGGTTTCCTATAATGGAGAGAACGAGGAGTTCGAGGAGTTCCTGGAGGATAAGGCTGCTGACAAGATCCATGCGGCATAAGCCGGAAGGCAGAAAAGAATAAGGAAGAAAGGCGCTGTCCTGTCACCGTTTTCGGGTGACGGGGCAGCGTTTTTTCGTCGGCGGGGGAATTGTGAATTGCGGCTGCCTGCATTTTTATATATAATGGTGGGGAAGAAAAGACCGGGAGGATAGACATGGACGGAGAAAAGGACAGGAGGATCGTCATATCGGTGCGGAATCTGGTGGAGTTTGTGCTTCGCTCAGGAGATCTGGACAACCGCCGCACCTCAGGGGCGGAAAAGGATGCCATGCAGGCGGGAAGCAGGATTCACCGCAAGCTGCAGAAGGGCATGGGCCCCAATTACCGGGCGGAGGTGAAGCTGTCCTGCGAAACGGAAGAAGAGGAGTTTACGTTTCTGGTAGAGGGGCGGGCAGACGGGATTCTGACGGAGCCGGGCGGGGCGGTGATCGACGAGATCAAGGGAGTATATCGGAACCTGGAATCCATAAAGGAGCCGGAGCCGGTCCATCTGGCCCAGGCCATGTGCTATGCCTATTTTTACAGCAGGGACGCGGAACTGCCTTCCATCGGCGTGCAGGTGACCTACTGCAGCATGGAGACGGAGGAGATTCGGCGCTTCCGATATGAAAAATCCTTTGAGGAGCTGGAGGATTGGTTTCGCGGCCTGCTCCATGAGTATGTGAAGTGGGCCAGGTATCTGTTCCGTCACGGCCTGCGGCGGGACGAGTCCATCCGTGATCTGGACTTTCCCTATGAATACCGGGACGGACAGAGAGAGCTGGCGGTGGCCGTGTACCGGAGCATTGCCAGGGGGAGGAACCTGTATATTCAGGCTCCCACAGGAATCGGAAAAACGCTGTCTGTGGTCTATCCTGCCGTTAAGGCCATAGGAGAGGGACTGGGGGATAAGATCTTCTATCTTACGGCCAAAACCATAACAAGAACCGTGGCGGAGGAGACCTTTTCCATTCTCAGGGAAAAGGGGCTTTATTTTACTTCCGTCACGGTCACGGCAAAAGAAAAGCTGTGTGTTCTGGAAAAGCCGGACTGCAATCCGGAGGCCTGTCCCAGGGCGAAAGGCCATTTTGACCGGGTGAATGAGGCGGTCTATGACATCATCCACCAGGAGAAGGAGATCACCAGAGAGGTGATTCTGGAGTATGCGCAGCGGTATCAGGTCTGCCCGTTTGAATTCTGCCTGGATATTACCGGGTGGTGCGACGGGATCATTTGCGACTACAACTATGTGTTTGATCCCAATGTACGGCTGAAGCGGTACTTTGCCGAAGGAGGAAAGGGGGAGTATCTGTTTCTCATTGACGAGGCGCATAATCTGGTTTCCAGAGCCAGAGAAATGTACAGCGCCGCCCTGGTAAAGGAGGAGGTGCTGGCGGCAAAGCGCCTGGTCAAGGACAGAAGCCGGAAGCTTTCCAAGGCTCTGGACCGGTGCAACCGCCTGCTGCTGGAGATGAAAAGGGAGTG
>CALWEP010000013.1 GCA_944377325.1 uncultured Lachnospiraceae bacterium | reverse complement strand
CAATCGCATTTTTCGGATTTTCCGGATTACTGTAAGGGGAGGAGACGAAAATGAATATTATGGCAATCGTTATTGCTGCCGCCGTTGTTGCCGCAGTGGGAATCGTAGTCGGTTTCGGTCTGGGAATTTTCGGCGAGGCATTTAAGGTTGAAGTAGATGAGAAGGAGATGGCAGTCCGCGAGGAGCTGCCGGGAAATAACTGCGGCGGCTGCGGATTTGCAGGCTGTGACGCTCTGGCAAAGGCCATTGCCGCTGGAGAAGCTCCCGTAAACGCCTGCCCGGTGGGCGGCGCTCCCGTAGCGGCGAAGATCGCTTCCATCATGGGAGTGGACGCAGGAGCAAGCGTTAAGAAGGTTGCTTTTGTAAAATGCAAGGGTACCTGTGACAAGGCAAAGAGCCAGTATCAGTATTCCGGTATTGATGACTGCCGCAAGGCAATGGTCGCTCCCGGAAGCGGTCCGAAGGCCTGCTCCTACGGCTGCATGGGCTTAGGTTCCTGCGTAAAGGCCTGCCAGTTCGGCGCTATTGAAGTAGTGGACGGCATTGCCGTGGTGGATAAGGAAAAATGTGTGGCCTGCGGCGCCTGTGTGGCAGCCTGCCCCAAGGGCCTGATCGAGCTGGTGCCGTACGAGGCACAGCATCTGGTACAGTGTGCGTCCCATGACAAGGGCAAGGACGTAAAGGCCAAATGCGATGTGGGATGTATCGGCTGTACTCTCTGCACCAAGCAGTGTGAGTTTGACGCCATCCACATGGACAACAATGTGGCAGTGATCGATTATGAGAAGTGCACCAACTGCGGCAAGTGCGCGGCGAAGTGCCCGGTTAAGATTATCAAGACTGCCGGCTGATGAACGGTGACAAAGGGGAATCCCGGTGGGGATTCCCTTTTCTGCATAGGGGAAGAGGAGAAAGGACTATGAAGATCATAGACGCACATCTGCATTTCTGCCCGGGAGAGCCGGGATACTTTGAAGAGATCGCGAAGGCCGCAGGCCATGAGAATACGGAAGAGCATCTTATGAAGGAGTATGACCGGCTGGGTATTACAGGCGGAGTGGTTATGGGAAACCGGGGACTGGCCCTGGAGGATCACGATAAGTATCCGGACCGTCTGCGGTACTGCATCGGTCTGGACAGCTTTTACCTGAGAGAGAACGGAGGACGGATCGGGAAGGAAGCCTGGGATCTGGTGGAACAGCATCTTCAGAGAGAACGCTGCGTGGGGATCAAGCTGTACCCCGGATACAATCCTTTTTATATCACCGATCCCATGTATGAAACGGCTTATGAGCTGGCCGCCGCATATGGAAAGCCGGTTGCCGTTCACATGGGGGAGACAGCGGGGACGGGAGCGATCCTGAAATACAGTCATCCCCTTACCATGGATGAGGCGGCTGTGACGCATCCCCGGGTGCAGTTTGTCATGTGTCACTTCGGAAATCCCTGGCTGCCGGACGCTGCCTGCGTGGTCCGCAAGAATGAAAACGTTGCGGCAGACTTGTCCGGTCTTCTGGAGGGACGGATTCTTATGGATGAATTTTTCCGGGAACAGAAGGGATACGGAGAGTGCCTGGTCACCTGGCTGCAGTACATGGGAGATTACGGCAAGCTTATGTTCGGAACAGACTGGCCTTTGGCAAATCTGGAGGATTACATCGAATTTACGAAAAGGATCATTCCGGAGAAGCATTGGGAGAAGGTCCTGGGGGAAAACGCGGTCCGCATCTACGGGCTGGAGAAGCCGGCGGAGGAGCAGGGAGGCTGAAGCGCCGGTTCCTGAAAAAATACTTGCCAATGAGAGACGGCTGTGCTATGGTATATAACAGTTGCTTCCCTGAAAAGGGGAAAGCGATCTCTCTGGAGAGTCTCCGTGTGAGCGCCGAAGGTGTAAGGCAGGAAGGGAAAAGAACCTGCCGATCTCTCAGGCAAAAGGACAGGGCAGTATAACTTTCTCAGAGAGCTGATATGAAGATATCAGCTTTTTTTGATGCTTGAAATGTGCGCTATGGGAGAACCAATGTGCATTTTAGGCGTACAATCTACAGATTCAGGAGGAAGAATGAGTATGGAAGCAGTAAGTGAGTTCGTAAGTCAGGCCAGTGATTTTTTGTGGAATGTGATCCTGATTATCCTGCTGTGCGGGACGGGAATCTATTTCACCATCCGGCTCCGATTTATCCAGGTGCGGAAATTCGGGGAAGGCTGCAGGCTGGTCTTTGGTCATATGTGCATGAAAGGAGAAAAGGGTGAGGCCGGAGAGATGACTCCGTTCCAGTCGGTGGCTACGGCCATTGCGGCCCAGGTAGGAACGGGAAACCTGACGGGAGCGGCTACCGCTCTCATCAGCGGAGGTCCGGGAGCGATCTTCTGGATGTGGATGAGCGCCTTTTTCGGAATGTCCACCATCTATGCGGAGGCGACTCTGGCTCAGGAGTACAAGACCGTGGAGCACGGAGAGGTGACGGGCGGCCCGGTATATTATATCCGTGCGGCTTTTAAGGGGAGGTTCGGGAAGCTTCTGGCAGGCTGCTTTGCCGTGTTCATCGTGCTGGCCCTGGGTTTTATGGGCAATATGGTGCAGTCCAATTCCATCGGAGCGGCATTTACGGAAGTGTTTACCTCCAGAGGAATTCACGTGAAGCCGATCTGCATCGGGCTGGTGCTGGCATTGGTATGCGCGTTTATTTTCCTGGGCGGAGTGAACCGTCTGGCAGCGGTGGTGGAAAAAATCGTTCCCTTTATGGCGGGAATCTATATTGTGGGAAGCCTGATTCTGATCGGCCTTCATATTACCCAGCTTCCGGCAGCTTTGAAAATGATTCTTGTAGGCGCCTTTGATCCTCAGGCTCTGGGGGGAGCGGTGATCGGCATTACCGTGCGGGAAGCCATCCGCTTCGGCGTGGCCAGAGGCCTGTTCTCCAATGAGGCGGGCATGGGCTCCACGCCTCACGCACACGCCAGGGCGAAGGCGAAGAATCCTCATGAGCAGGGACTGGCAGCCATGATCAGCGTGTTCGTGGATACGTTTATTATCCTGAACCTGACCGTATTCTCCATTCTGACCACGGGAGCTCTGGAGTCGGGAAAAACAGGCACGGCCCTCACGCAGGCGGCGTTCTCCGCCAGCTTCCCGGGATACGGAGATATTTTTGTGGCTGTCTGCCTGCTGTTTTTTGCCTTCTCCACTATTCTGGGATGGCATTTCTTCGGTCAGATCAACATGAAATATCTGTTCGGGGAAAAGGCCGGAAAGATCTATTCGCTGCTTGTGGTGGCTTTTGTAGTGGTAGGTTCCGCACAGAAGGTGGATCTGGTATGGTCCCTGTCGGACTTCTTCAACGGCCTTATGGTGATTCCCAACGCCATTGCCCTGTGGGCACTCAGCGGAACGGTAGTCAGGATCTGCAGGAAATTCCAGGATCAGAAGGCTGCCTGACGGAGACGGCGCGCTGCGTTCTTCCGGTTGCAAAGAAAAGGAAAATCCGGTATGATAGATAGGTATCGGAAACGGAAGAAAGCAGGTTGAATATATATGAGTGTTTATGAATCTTTAAATCCTATGCAGAGAGAAGCGGTCCTTTCCACGGAAGGGCCGCTGCTGGTTTTGGCGGGAGCCGGTTCGGGAAAGACCAGGGTCCTCACTCACCGGGTGGCTTATCTGATCGAAGAGAAAGGCGTAGCTCCCTGGAATATCATGGCCATTACCTTTACCAATAAGGCGGCGGGAGAGATGAGAGAGCGGGTGGACCGTCTGGTGGAACAGGGGGCGGAGGCGGTGTGGGTGAGCACCTTCCATTCTTCCTGCGTCAGGATCCTGCGCCGTCATATTACCTATCTGGGGTATGACACCAACTTCACCATTTATGACGCCGACGATCAGAAGACCCTGATGAAGCAGGTGCTGAAAACCCTGGAGATGGACCCGAAGCAGTATCGGGAACGGGCGGTGCTGGCAAAGATTTCCTCTGCCAAGGATAAGCTGCTTACTCCCGATGAGATGGAGAAGCAGGCAGGGGCTGACTACCGGGCCAGGCAGGAGGCCAGGATCTACCGGGAATATCAGGAACAGCTGAAAAAGAACAACGCTCTGGATTTTGACGATCTGATCGTAAAGACCGTGGAGCTGCTCTCCCAGTTTCCCGAGGTACGGGATTATTACCAGGAGCGGTTCCGCTATATCATGGTGGACGAGTACCAGGACACTAACTATGCCCAGTTTCAGCTGGTGAGTCTGCTGGCGGGAAAATATAAGAATCACTGTGTGGTGGGAGACGACGATCAGTCCATCTATAAATTCCGGGGAGCAGATATCCGGAACATTCTGGATTTTGAGGAGGCCTTTCCCGGTGCGAAAGTGATCAAGCTGGAGCAGAATTACCGTTCCACCGGTCATATCCTGGACGCGGCCAACGACGTCATCCGCAACAACCAGGGAAGAAAGGAAAAGAAGCTCTGGACGGAGAACGGGGAGGGAGACAAGGTCCGCTTCCGCCAGTTCGATCAGGCTTACGAAGAGGCAGACGCGGTGGTGAAGGAAATCCGGGACAGCGGCTGCGGCTATAAGGACTGCGCCGTGCTGTACCGCACCAACGCCCAGTCTCGTCTGTTTGAGGAAAAGTGTCTGCTGTACAACATCCCTTACCGCCTGGTGGGAGGAGTGAACTTCTATCAGAGAAAGGAGATCAAGGATATCCTGGCTTACTTAAAGACCATTGCCAACGGCCGGGACGATCTGGCAGTGCTGCGGATCATCAATGTTCCCAAGCGGGGGATCGGGGCAGCGTCCATTGCCAAGGCAGAGATCTTCGCTTCTGCCAACGGCTATTCCATGTACGATGCTCTGGCCCGTGCAAAAGCCATTCCTTCTCTGGGGAAAACCGCGGAAAAAATCCAGAAGTTTGTGGATTTAATTGAGGATTTCCGGGAAAAGGAGAGAAGCGGGCGGTACAGTCTGAAGGAACTGATCCAGGATGTGCTGACCCGAAGCGGATATCAGGCGGAGCTGGAAGCGGAAGGCGACGTGGAAGGAGAGACCCGCCTGGAAAACATTGAAGAACTGATCAACAAGGCCGCCAGCTATGAGAACGGCAGCGACGAGCCCAGCCTGGGAGAATTTCTGGAGGAAGTGGCCCTGGTGGCGGATGTGGACCGGATGGAGGATTCGGAGGATCGGGTGACTCTTATGACTCTTCACAGCGCCAAGGGGCTGGAGTTTGACAATGTATGGCTCTGCGGCATGGAAGACGGTCTGTTTCCCAGTATGATGGCCATTGCTTCCGATGATCCGGACGGAGTGGAAGAGGAGCGCCGTCTCTGTTATGTGGGAATTACCAGGGCCAGAAAAAGACTGACTCTGACGGCGGCCAGACAGCGGATGATCAAGGGAGAGACCAGATGGAGCAAGGTGAGCCGATTCGTAGAGGAAATCCCCACCGATCTTCTGGAGGCTTCCCGCCTGACTCCTCCTTCTTCAAACCGGTCTTCTGCTGCGTTCGGCGATCCGGACCTGCCCTGGAACCGCCCGGCCAGACCGGCGGGAGTGAGTTCCTTCGGAAAGGGAGGAAACGCCTATGCGTCCAGAACCGCATCCTTTGCTTCCGGAGCCGCGCCGGCATTCGGAAAAGCCTTTTCTGTCGCTAAGGCGGACCGGCTGGAATACGGGGAAGGCGATCGGGTCAGCCACATCAAATTCGGGGAAGGAACGGTAAAGGAGATCAAAGACGGAGGAAAGGATTTTGAGGTTACGGTAGAATTTGACAAGGCCGGACAGAAGAGAATGTTTGCATCCTTTGCGAAATTAAAGAAAATCTGAAATTTCTTTATTTGCTCATAATTATAAAAAAATTAATTAAAATAGAAAGTAAACGATTGGGAAATATGCTATAATAGTGGCACTTAACAAGAGTTTTTCGGATTCAGTATGAAAAAGAGGTCCAGATAACCGGCACTGTCGGAGGGGGATCAGAAAGGAAGTGAAGCTTGTGGGAAAGTTTGACTTATTCGGAAAGGATACGATGAGCAGATTTGACACAATGGGAAAGGACGCAATGAATCGGGTGGAAGAAATCATGAATACGACCAGATTAAACGAGTTTCTGCACAGAAAAGAAGAGGAAGAAAAGAAAAAAACCTGTATTCTCTGGATCCTGGCGATCATCGGAGCAGTAGCGGCAGTGGCTGCTATCGCTTACGGAGTATATCGTTTCTTTACGCCGGATTACCTGGAGGATTTTGAAGACGATTTTGATGATGACTTCGATGACGATTTCTTCGATGACGAGGACGAAGAGAAGGAAGAAGCAAAGGATGAGAAGTAATTTCGTTCCGAAGATCATGTAACGATAAAGGGGTGCTGAGCTGGCATATGCTTCGGCGCCCTCTTTTTTTGCACCGGCGGGAAGGCCGCTGCCTGAGAAAACAGATGAACAGAGAAAGGATGAAAGACGTTGAAGAAGGGTGACAGAATCAGCGGGATAATAGAAAAAATCGAGTTCCCCAACAAGGGGATCCTGTATGCGGAAGAGGAAAAGGTAGTGATCAAAAACGCGCTGCCCGGCCAGAAAGTACTGGCGGCAGTTTCCAAAAAGAGAAAGGGAAAGAGCGAGGGCAGACTTTTGGAGGTGCTGGAGCCGTCGCCTTTGGAAACGGCGGAGGATCCCTGCCCCCATTTCGGACTGTGCGGCGGCTGTCTGTACCAGACCATTCCCTATGAAACGCAGCTGGAGATCAAGGAAAAACAGGTGCGGGAGCTGCTGGACGCCGTATGCGGGGACTATCCCTTTGAGGGGATCAAAGCCAGCCCCATTTCCGGAGCCTACCGGAATAAAATGGAATTTTCCTTCGGGGACGCGGAAAAGGGCGGTCCCCTCTGCCTGGGAATGCATAAGAGAGGCAGTTTTTATGATGTGGTAAACGCGGATCACTGCCGGATCGTCCACGAGGACTTCCGGAAGCTCCTTACGGCTACCAGAACGTATTTTGCCGGGCTGAATGTGCCTTTTTACAGAAAGCTGCAGCACGAAGGCTATCTGCGCCATCTGCTGGTACGCCGTGCGGTGAAGACGGGAGAGATTCTGGCGGCTCTGGTGACCACCGGTCAGACGGAATGCCTGCCGAAGGAGGAAGCGGCCGTTCTGGAGGAATGGAAGAAGCTGATTCTTGAGCTGAAGCTGGAAGGAACGGTTTCCGGCCTTCTTCATATCAGGAATGACAGTCTGGCGGATGTAGTCCAGGATGACGGAACGGAGATCCTGTTCGGCCAGGATTTCTTTTATGAGGAGCTTCTGGGACTTCGGTTCCGGATCACGCCGTTCTCGTTTTTCCAGACCAATTCCCTGGGGGCGGAGGTGCTCTATGACACTGTGCGCAGCTACGTAGGCGACACTGAGGGAAAGGTGGTCTTTGACCTTTACAGCGGAACCGGCACCATTGCCCAGATTCTGGCTCCCGTAGCGGAGAAGGTGGTAGGCGTGGAAATCGTAGAGGAGGCGGTGGAGGCCGCCAGGGAGAATGCGGCCCAGAACGGCCTGTCCAACTGCGAATTCATTGCGGGAGATGTGCTGAAGGTGGTGGGAGGCCTGACGGACAAACCGGACCTGATCATTCTGGATCCCCCCAGGGACGGCGTTCATCCCAAGGCTCTGAACCAGATCATCGATTTCGGGGTGGAGCGGATGGTCTATGTGTCCTGCAAGCCGACCAGCCTGCAGCGGGACCTGATTATCCTTCAGGAAAGGGGCTACCGGGTGGAGCGGGTGTGCTGCGTGGATATGTTCCCGGGAACGGCCAATGTGGAGACGGTTGTACTTTTGTCAAAACTCAATACCAAGCAGCATATCGAGGTAGAGTTGAATCTGGATGAACTGGATTTGACGGATGTTGAGAAGAAGACAACCTATGAAGAAATCAGGGGCATATGTTCTTGAAAATACCGGATTGAAGGTCAGCAACCTTTATCTTGAGCTTGCTTATAACGGAGAATTACTATGAAAAAGCTTTTTGATGCAGTACCGTCAGGTTTTTTCAACTGCTTGTCCAGCGGAAGCAATAAAGAAGTGTATTCGGACTGCCTGCAGATTATTTATGAACAGTATGATCGGGAAATTTCCTATCGAATTGCGAGAAGCCGTATTCGAGATGCTGTGGCATCCTATCTGCTGGACAACCATATAGAATTTCTTGATGAAGAGGATGGCAGCGAAACCAGAAAAAATTATAATGATCTGGCCAATAGCATTATACGAAAATTTTCTTCCAAGGAGATTGGATGGCTGGAAGAAGAAAACGATGACGCCACTTATGAAAAACATATTATTATGACGGAACAAGGGATATTGCTGGCTGAGTTTTTGCAGCAGTTAAGAGCGCCGGAGAGGGAAGAATATTCCAGCTATATTTACAATATTTATAATGTTCTGCGGAACGAAGAACAGTGGTCTCAGGACCCCTATACGGAAGGTCTGAAAAACATATACCGCAATGCGAAGCTGCTGTCAAAAGCGTTGAAACGGCTGTCCACATTTATAAAGAAAATAATTGAGCGGATGGTGAGAGAGGAAAGTCTGGAAAGCCTGACAGAAAATATTATTGAATATTGCAAGGGGGATTTTATCCGAGAGTATGCGCGGCTTACAAAACAGCAGAACATACATATATACCGATCTTTTATCCGCGCAAAACTGGAAAGCATGCAACATGACAGGGAAAACTTTGAGCTGCTCGTAATCGGATGCGCAGTGGAAGAAGAATTGGACGAAGATGCGGCCAAAGAACAGGTTTTGGACATGATTCAAAGAACGAGAGGATTTTTGTCCGAAGATTATGACCGTATTATGAAGGAAATAAAACACAAAATCAATGTATATTTACAGATTGCTGTGGGCCGTGCACGATTTTTGAGAAACCGGGAAGCGAGTATCCGGGGAAATGTGGAACAGACGATTCAGTATATTGTGGAAGAAATGAAAGAACTGGGCTGGAAGAGTGATCTGCCGGAGGAAATGGGGGCATTATTTTTACTGGACAGAAATGAATTCATTGATAAAAGTTCCATCCGTTTTCCGAGAAAGGCACAGGCAATCCGCAGACAAACGTTTGCAGATTTAGAAGAGGTGACAGAGGAGGATCTGGAAAAGGCAAGAAAAGCCCACGAAAGGGAGGCCTATAATCCGTACTCAAAAGAGAAGATGAAGATATATTTAGAGAAGGTGATGGGGGATGAGAAGCATATAAGCAGCGATGTGCTTCCCATGGACAGCAAACGAGATCTGCTTTGCGCCATGTCTGCCGCGGCATACGGAGAAGAAAATGGATATAAGATTCAGCTGGAAGACGGGTATGTGGAAACGAATGGCATGATTCTTCGCAGATTTGAAATTATTAAAGGAGAAGGCAGATGAACATACAGGAATTTTGGGAGGAATACACTTCGTCAGAGAAAGATTTGTTTCAGCGGTCCTGCAGGCGTCTGCTGAAGCATACCTTTATTGTTCGCGACAAAGATGAGGAGAATAAAAAATTATACTATTTTATTTCTAAGAAGCAGGAGCCGTTTTCCGCATTTTTCGGTTATATCGGTTTTGATATTGTAGTTGACAGGGAGAACGGGGTTGTCATGCTGCGCAACTGCGCAGATGCAGGCGAAAACGGAAAAATACAGGCCAATCGCCTGCAGCTGAAAAAAGCAGAAAGTCTGGTATTATGCTGTCTTTGGACCTTATATGCAGATCGGATGCGTTCAGGAAATCTCTCTCGTTCCTATTTGATCTCCATAACGGATTTGCGGTTTGAACTGGAAAAATACGGAGTGAAAGAGCAGATCGACAAGAGCACCATGGGGAATATTCTGGCGCTGTTCGCAAAATTTAATCTTATTGATGTGAACGGCAAGATAGGAGAGGAAGACTGCTTGATTCGGCTGTATTCATCCCTGCAGTTTGCATTGGATCCGGAGGAATTCCGGCGATTTGCGGAAGCAGCGCAGAAGCGAATGCTTGAAAAATCAGGAGAAGCTACAGATGACGAGGAGGATGGCGATGCAGACGAATAGAAAGACCGCCACTAGGCTGCTGTTGGTTCAATGGTCAAGATTCCAGAATGAATGTATCCGCCTGGAAGGTTCTACATTGTTTACCGGAGTAAACGGAAGCGGAAAGTCTACAATTTTAGACGCGGTGACCTACCTGCTGACAGGAAATACCCAGTTCAATAAAGCCGCAAAGGATCGGGACAGAACGGTCGCTGCATATGTAAGAGGAGATACGAAAAGCAATGGTTCGGAACGGTATTTAAGGGCGGGGGAGATTGTCAGCTATATTGCGATGGAATTCTGGTCTCCGGTTGAGGATTCCTATATGGTTGTGGGCGTATGTATTGAGTCATCCAATGAGACTGCTTATAAAAGCAGTTGGTTTATTTGCCGTGATTCCCGGATAGATCAAATGAATTTTACTGTGGTGGAGAATAAACGTGTTCGGTTTACTCCAAGAAATGAGCTGGCTGTAAATGGGCGCCGCTTAAAATCAGCAGATTTTTTGGGAAGAGACAGGGGAGTGGAGCAGGTTCTCCGCGCTTTGGGGCTGCGCTGTGATGCGTCAAAATATCGTTCAAAGCTGCTGAAAATGATGGCCTTTAACCCTGAAAACAATATTGATCAGTTTATTCAGGAGTGTGTTCTGGAGCCTGGGAAGGTAGATTCCCTGAAAGAGCTTCGGGAGCAGAGAGATCAGTTTGAACACATCAGAGAGATGTATGAAAATCTGAAAAAGAGCAAGATTCAGCTGGAAACAGTGGAGCAGAAAACCGTGGATTATGAGAAAAAACTGCGAAATCTGCATATCCGGGAGCTGATGCTGTGCTACCAGGAATTAAGGGAAAAACAAGAAGAAGAAAAACAGATACAAAGAACATTGGAAGCCCTTAAACATAAAATGACAACTTTGGAAAAGCGCAAGAAAGAGCTGGATATCAAGTGCGAGGCAGCCGGAGAACGGTATCGGATAGCAGAAAACAACGATATTTTCAGGGGGATGCAGGACAGCATTCGGGTACAGGAACAGCAGATAAGAAATCTGGAATTTGAAATTGAGAAATATGAGCAAAAAGTATCGGCGCTGAAAACGCTGCAGATACAAATGGAAGAACTGTTGAAATGGATTCTTCAGTTTCTTGAAATTGGAGAGGCGGACAAGCGCTGTTTATGCCGTCTGGCAGAGAGAGAGTACGATGAGGACAAAAAGTTTCAGGTATTTTTAAAATTTGCAGGAATGGCGGAGAAGCAGAAGGAAATTTTCTGGGAAAACGAAGTTCGTTCTCGGGATCGGATCAGACAGTTGGAGAAGGAACTGGATGGGCTGGAAAAAACCATTAAGCAGCTAAAATCCAATCAGATGGTATTTCCTGAGCAGGTAGAGAGTGCAAAGCGTATCATTCAGGAGGAATTTAAACGGCAGAAGATTCAGACCGATGTCAGGATATTTGCAGAGCTGGTGCAGGAGATCAAAGACGCAGAGTGGAGAGCCGCGATAGAGACGTTTCTTGGCAGAAAGCGTTTTCACATTGTGGTAGATGGGCAGTACTGCCATCAGGCCATGGAGATTCTGGAACGGAAAGAGATCCACGGAGTCAACGTAATAATCACGAACAAGCTGCCGGACAGCAGCACTGCAGCCGGCTCAGCGGCGGAGATGCTGGGAATTCCCAATCTTCATGCGAGAAGATATGCCAATTATCTTTTGAACGGAATTCATCTGTGCCGGACCCTGCAGGAGCTTCATGAATACCCGAAGGGCGGTCTTATGAAAAACGGCATGCTGGCAAAGAGTTATGCCGTATCTTATATGGAAATTGCGAAGACAGAATTCTGTCTCGGCGCAGATGCAATTAAACTCCGGATTCAGAGAGCGGAAGAGGAAAAAGGAAAGAAGAAAACGGAACTTCAGGGAATACAAAGGGATGCAGCTCAAAGTGAGAGATACCGGAAAGAGATTGAACGGGTAGACTGGAATGCGGACCGCTATGACTTTGGCTCCGTAAAAGCGTTGGAAGAAAATGCGGAAAAAAAGGAGAAAATTCAGAAAGAAATAGATAAAATCCGGAATAATCCGGATTTCATGGCGGTTTTGCAGGAGCAGCAGAATGCGAAGCGGGAGTTTGACGAGTGCAGACAGGCAGTAAGTGAAGTCTCGCAGAATATCGGTTCCTGCGGTAAAGAGCAGGAGACGGAGAAGACAAGACTCAAAACGCTTTCCGGAGAGCTGTATGTGCTGGATCAGGAATACTCCAGAAAATCGATGGAACACCTGGAGTTAAAACGCCCCATGATGGAGGAATATGAACGGCTGGTTAAAGGAAAGGAGGATACCTGGAAGGTCATTACGCAGAAAACCGTTACAAACCTAAGGGGGGAAGTGAACGAATGCGTCAGACAGCTGGAGAATGCGCAGCTTGAATACTGTAAGCTGGCCGAAATTGATATTAACAGGAGAGGCGTGGGATACATTCCCTTCTATAGGGAGGAATACAGGAATATTGCAAATATAAAAGTGGAAGAAGCACAAAACCGGCTGAAGGAACAGAGGGAAAAGCTGGAGAGTGCATTTATGAATGATTTTGTTGCTGAAATAAATGAAACTGTCCGGGAAGCAAAAGAAGAAATAGAAATGATCAACAGGGAACTGAAGCGTATTCCCTTTGGAAATGACACGTATCGGTTTGTTATGGAAGAAAAGGCAGACCGCAATGTGTTTTTCCGGATATGCAGAAAGCTGGAGCAGTATATGGATTCTCCGGAAGTTTATATGAACTCGGCGAGAGATGACGAGGAAATGGAACATGATATTCAGGAATTTATGAGCATCATTCTGGACGAAGAGGATGAATCGGAGTACACAGATTACCGGAAATATTTTGTGTATGATATGAAGATTATCAGCAGGCAGGGGACGCAGGAAATCACCTCAGATCTATCCAAGAAGCAGGGCTCGGCGAGCAATGGAGAAAAGCAGACGCCGTATTTTATCATTCTGGCAGCCAGCCTGCTCCAGTATTACCCAAGACAGGTATGCTGTGCCAGATTGGCGTTTATTGACGAGGCATTTTCCGCGCTGTCCAGAGAGCGTATCGAACAGATGGTCAAATATTTTGAAGAGAATCAGTTTCAGGTGTTTTATGCAGCGCCTCCGGAAAAGATAAGCAGCATTGGAACATTTATCACGTCTACGGTAAGCCTGGTTCCGTCAGGACGATACACTCATGCGGTAGAAGGGCTGGTGAAGGATTATCAGAATGCTTAGCGAACATCAGAAGAAGGTGCTGGAAATTCTTTTGGATCAGTATGAAAACAGCAAAACTTATCAGGGGGTAAATAAGGTTATACAGAGGTTCTCGATCCCCCCGGAAAAGGTATTCCGGGATTACGATTCTGACTATGCGGATATGGATCTGATCCGAGATTTTGAAAATCAGATGAGAGATCTGGAAAAGCGGGAACTGATCACAGTGAAATACGAAAAAGGGAGAATGGAGAGGCTGACGGCCAATTCAGAGAAGCTGCAGGAGTACTATGCGATTTTGAAGAGACAGGAGAAACGTACCCTGCAGACAATCCAAATTGAGCTCTATAAACGTTTCATGGGCAGGGAGGCTGTACTGGATCGGTTTTGCCGGGAGCAGATAGACAAGCTTAAAAATAATAAAAAAGCTGATTATGATATGCAGACTGCAGACTGGATATTGAAGCTTTGCAGCTTCATATTAAAGAATCAGGAAGATATTCTGGAGAGAGAATTGTCGGTTGCTGTCCTTGGGGACAGCAAAAAATGGGAAAAGCAATTTCGCTCGAGAGTGTGCGGTATTTTAAAAAAGTACGGAGATTACGATGCCTTGCTTCTGGGGCTTTCCGCCGGTGAGGATAAAGAGGATAAGCGGGAAACAGAGCGAATTATTTTGGCGGAGCACCACGTTTATTCCAATCCGGCTTATGTATATTTTAAGGGAAATGCGGAAATTTTATTTACCGACGGACAGAAAATCTGCGTGAGTCAATTCATGCCGATGGCATTCTCAACGGAAACATTGAACCGGTTAAAAACAATTCGGATTTTGGATCAAAATGTGATGACTGTGGAGAATCTGACGTCTTTTAACCGGCTGCGGAAGGACTGCACATTTTTAATTTTTCTGAGCGGTTATCACAATTCGGTGAAGCAGCAGCTGATCCGGAAAATATCTGATGCGAATCCGGGACTGATTTGGCAGCATTTTGGCGATATTGATCCGGATGGCTTTTATATTATTGAAAACCTTGTAAGAGGGACGGGGATTGACTTTCAGCCGGTTTACATGGGAACAGAGATTTTGAAAAAATATAAAGCATATACGAAGCCGCTGACAGACCATGATATTCGAAAAGCGGAAGCTTTGATTCATAATGAAAAGTACCGCAGCATTATGGGATATATGCTGGAAAACGGAGAGAAATTAGAGCAGGAGATCGTCAGCTGGATGGAGAAAGATATAAAATGAAAAAAGGAGACCTTCCTGTTTTGATTCAAGGCTTAAAAAAAGTCTGAACGTTGCAGGGAAGTCTCCTTTTCTGCTGTCAGGGGTTCCGCTTACTTAAGCAGCGGCGCCAGAGTGGCCTTCACCCGGCTCATATCCACCGGCTTGGCCACATGGCCGTTCATTCCCGCCTCCCGGGCGGCAATTACGTCATCGGCAAAAGCGTTTGCGGTCATGGCTACAATGGGGATCTGAGCAGCGTCAGGGCGATCCAGAGAGCGGATGGCCCGGGCGGCTCCATAGCCGTCCAGTATGGGCATCTGTATATCCATTAAAATGGCGTCAAAGGTGCCGGGAGCCTCTCGCTGAAAGATTTCCACTGCCTCCTGACCATTCTGGGCGGCGGTTATCCGGGCGCCTTCCATCTCCAGCAGCTCGGTGGCAATCTCCATGTTCAGCAGATTGTCCTCTGCCAGCAGGAAGTGCCGCCCGGTGAGGTCGCAGTCGGTTTTCTCCGGTTCTTCCGCTTTTTGTTCCCCTGCGATCTGGCAGGGAAGCACTACGGTGAAGGAGGACCCTTTTCCCTGAACGCTTTCCACATCGATCTGACCGCCCATAAGCTGCACAATGTTCTTGGTGATGGCCATGCCAAGTCCCACGCCGCTTACCTGGTTAGTCATGGACGTATCTTCACGCTCGAAGGGCAGGAAAATCTTCTTCAGAAATTCCGGCGACATGCCGATGCCGTTGTCGGTTACTGTGAAACGGTACATGACCCAGCCGGCCCGGCTGCCGGGAAGCTCCTCCGCTTTGAGGGCAATGTGTCCGTCTGACGGAGTGTATTTGAGGGCGTTGGACAGCAGATTATTCAGTATTTGGTCCAGGCGGCGGACGTCGGTGAGGATGGAGCCCGCATGGAAGGGGGCAATCTCCAGAGTGAAATGCTGGTGCTGTATTTGTGCCTGCACTCGGAACAGGTCGGCCACGTTTTCCAGATGGCTGTGCAGGTTCACCGGAGCCAGCTGGAGTTCCATTTTGCCCTGCTCGATTTTGGCCGTATCCAGTACTTCGTTGATGAGGTGAAGCAGCTGCATGGAAGCGACCGTTACTTTGTCAAGACATTCGTTTACCCGCTGCTTGTTGTCCAGATGATGGCGCGCCATGTCGGTGAAGCCCAGTACTGCGTTCATGGGAGTACGCATATCGTGGCTCATCCGGGAGAGAAAGTCATTTTTGGCTTCCGAGGCGGTGCGGGCGCTTTCCAGCGACTCCTGCAGCAGCCGGCTTTTCTCCAGCTCTGCAATTTTCTCCTCATGAATCAGGCGGAAAGCAATGATTACGTCCTCGCTGCTTTCGTCGCCGGCCACTGAAAAGGCTTCGGCGCTCACCCAGAGCTGCCGGCCGTTCACATCCCTCTGGTATTCCATATAGCATCGGCTTCGCTCTCCGCTGCGCAGGCGGCGCAGTTCCCGGGCGGAAAACTGACGGCACAGCTCCTGCCGGTCTTCCGGGTTGGCAACCGTGCGGGAAACTCGCTCCAGGAAAGCCGGATAATCCAAAAAGCGTCCCCAGCTGCTCCGATCCATGAACTCTCTTTTAATGATTTCACAGCGGCTGCCGGATGTGTCTACCAGTACCACGCAGTAGTAGGTCTGCCCCAGCGCTTCAAAGCAGTTGACGGCTTTTTGGCGATGACGGGCGCGCAGGTAGTTCTGCACGCTCAGATAGACGGCTACCAGTAAAAACAGGGCCTGCAGGGTCAGCTGAAGATAAAAAAGATGGGTGGCATCCTTGGTAATGATCTCCCTGGGAATGGTGACAATGTAGGTCCAGCCGATCTCATCCACGGCATAGTAGTGGATATAGGTGCCTTCCGTCCCTTTCCAGGTGATTCTTCCGCTGTTTCCGTCAAACTGGCTGATAAGATCCAGATAATCCTGGTTGGTAAAGCTGTCCAGCTCACAGACGCTGTGCTTTTCGCCGATCTGCTGGTGAAGAATGACGCTGCCGTTCTGATCCACTACCGTAGCCGTGCCCGGAAAGACATCGCTTCCCTCTTCCCAGTCCATATAGATATCTCCTACCCGAATGTCCAGGGTCAGCACGCTGACCCCGTCGTCCAGACACTGAGAAAGGCTTACCATGCGTACCCGGTCCCTGGCGTCTTCATAGACCTCTGAGCGGGCGCAGGCGCCGTCGGCCTCAATGGCCTGCGTATACCAGGTACGGCTGTATATGTCATAGTCCTCCGGCGGGGTCCAGCCGCTGCTGAAAATTCCTTCCCCGCGGATGACGCCGTACAGTCCGCTCTCATCATAAATCATGGTGTTCTGGTATTCCCCGGAAAATTCTATCAGCCACTCCTTGATTTCTTCATTGCTTTTGCCCTGAGCCATCATTCCGTTGACCGTATAGATGGCATGCCCCAAAATCTGGCGGTATTCCTCCATAAAATAGTCGATCTGGAGACGGAGGTAGTTGGCTGTTATGGCGCCTGTCTGGTTGGCGCTGTTGTAGCCGGTGCGCCCCGATACAAAGACGCCCACGAAGGACACCACGCTGATGGCCAGAAAGAGCAGGATGCTCTGTATGATAAATTTCCTGTTGATGGTCCTAAAACGTTTCATGGTGCTTTCCCCCCCTCTGTCTCGTACCATTCATTATACTGTTTTTCTCAGGTCTCAGCAATCAAAATCTCTTCGGCATTTTGCCTGTCTTTGCGCTGGATTTTCCTATTTTTCTATTGACTCTCCCCTTGGGTCAGGCACTATACTGGATTCAGATTCGAATCGCGGATACGCATAGGAGGGAACAGAATGTTTACAGTGGGAGAATTTTCAAGAATCTGTCAGGTCAGCATAAAAACGCTTCATCATTATGACAGAATCGGTCTTCTGACGCCGCTGAAGGTAGATCCCTTCACCGGATACCGTTATTACGGACAGCAGCAGGTGGAGCGGATGCTTCTCATCAGCCGGCTGAAACGGTATGGATTTTCTCTGGATGAAATGAAAAGCCTTCTGGAATGCGAAGATGAAAGAGTGCTCTTTTCCAGGCTGAGCCGGCAGAAAGAGGTACTGAAGGCGCAGAGAAGGGAGACGGAACTGGCGATCGCGGAGCTGTCGGCCCATCTGCAGGATTTTCAAAAAACAGGAGATATTATGGGATACCAGAAAAATTATGAAATTACGGTAACAGAAACAACAGACAGAGTGGTTATTGCCAGCCGCCAGGTGATGGCCGTCAGAGATTTCGGCAGATACTACGGCGCTCTGTATGAGCGGATTGCCAGAGAGCGCCTTACGCCGGACGGCGTATGCGGGGCAGTGTATTATGATGAGGAATTCAATCATGAGAGTACGGATATTGAGCTGATTGTAGGAATCCGGGAAAAGGATCGGGCAGATAAGATTATGAAGGGACAGCTGTGTGCCTGGACGGTGCACAGGGGGCCGTATTCGTCCCTGTCCGATGCCTATGGGGCGCTGGTGACATGGATTGAGGAAAACGGATATGCCTGGGACGGAGCGCCCTATGAGATTTACATAAAAACGCAGTTTGATTCTCTGGCGCCGGAAGACTGGGAAACAGAGATCTTTTTTCCTGTGAAACGGAAATAAGAGCGCAGACAGGAGGAATGCGGGAAAAGAGCCGCAGCGGATGCTTGGTGAGAGCGGAGGCTGCGGCTTTTCCTGCTTTAAAGAGATTCTTCCGAAAGCAGACGGTCAAGATCATCCCGGTTCAGCCCGTTCACAATACGGTAACAGGAGGTTCCGGAGTTTTTGACAGTGACCCTTGCCCACTGGTCAAAGATATCAATATAAACACGGCGCTCCGGAGAGATGATGGTACACCGCAAGCTTCTGTCAGAGGAGGCAAAGGAATAATTTCCCGTAAGCTCAGAGAAGGTCAGCCGGGAAAGATACTCATGGAAAGCTGCCTCATCTGCCGGTTCATAATAGGTTTGGCGGTCCCCTTCCGTTATGGAGATATCAGACACAGAGAAGGAAGAGGGAGACGCTCCCCCGTAAAGCAGCTCTCTGCCCGTTTTTCTGCCGTAGGCCAGGGTCACATGGCCGCTGGAGGCCATAAGCACAAGGCAGAGAAGCGCTGCGGCAATGGCCCCGCTGCGTTTTTTGGCGGGATGCATAATGTTTTTCAGACGGTGGCGCAGGGTGTTTGCCGAAGCGGAAAGACAGGTGGTAAATCCCCGCCCGTCTCCGGCAGTGTCCAGGAGCAGGAGGGCATACCGCTTTCTGGTATTTTCGCCGGCATTCAGAAGTACGGTTTCATCGCAGCTCAGCTCCATGTCCTCCGCGCTTTTTCTCATGGCGGTCCACATGAGGGGATGGAACCAGCATATGGCCGTACAAAAGGTGAGAAAAAATTTTGACCAGGAATCGTCCCGGGCGATGTGGATAACCTCATGGCGGAAAATGAGCTCCAGATCTGCCGGAGCATAGTCTTTTTTCGGCAGCAGTACGCAGGTGGAGGAGTCGAACAGCCCTACGGAGAGAGGGACCTTCACATCAGGAGAAATGCCCAGGAAAAATTGGGTGTAGTTCATTCTGACATCAGTCAGAGCTTTCTGCCAGAGGGAGAGGATCTGCGGATCGGTTACGGGAACGGCACGGGATAAAATCCGGCGGCGGAAAGAAAAATGCTCCGCCGTCTTCCATAAAAGGACTCCGAGAAAGCCTGCAAGCCAGATAAAAAACAGAACTTCGGCGAGAATGCCGGGAACGGATATAACCGCAAGCGGGCGGGAGAGTCCCAGGGAACTGCTATTAACAAAGTGGAGAAAGCCGGGGATCAGCCACAGCACGGAACAGGTCCTTGCGCTGATATGCCTGCGGAAAAAAGAAATGGCAGGAATAAGAAGCAGGAAATAGATGCTGATCTGCAGAGAAAATTCAAAGCACAGGGAAGCCAGGGCACCGGCCGCCTGAGAAGCACCGTCAAAAAGCAGGGTAAGAGCCGTGCGTATGAGAATATACAGCGGCAGCAAACCGCCGTTGATATAGGGCAGATACTTCTGCCTGTCTCTGTCCCAGCGGTCCGGCCGCGCCTCCGTCCGGTTCCGGGAAAAGATGACGAAGAATAGGATCAGGCTGACCAGTCCGATGGTCAGGATGCGGGCAAGCATTTCATCATTCATAGTTCGTTCCTTTCCAGAAGAGTCCGCAGCCGGGCGATCTCTTCTTTGGTCAGGCCGCTGTCACAGAGGGCGTTGGCGAAAACGGAAAGATTTCCTCCGCACAGCCGTTCAAAAAAATTCCGGCTCTGAGACGCCAGATAGTCCTCCTGGGAAACGGCAGGAGTATAGAAGCTTCTGCGGCCTTTTTTTTCAATGGTGACAAAGCCTTTTTCGCTTAAGCGGGTGAGCAGGGTGAGCAGAGTGGTGACGGCCATGGGATGGGTCGGAAACAGGACGGCCTCAATATCCGCTCTTGCGGCAGGCACTTTGCAGGCCCACAGCGCCTGCATCACTTCCAGCTCTCCGTCGGGAAGGCGGCGAATAGAATCATTCATAAGATCACTCCTCTACAAATGTAGTATTTAATTATATTCTACATCTGTA
>CALWEP010000012.1 GCA_944377325.1 uncultured Lachnospiraceae bacterium | reverse complement strand
CCGACAGGTACGAGACGGAGGGAGGAACGCTGAGCGGGCAGCAGACCGGCTACAAGGTAGAAACAGCGGCTTTTGTCCTGCCGGAGCCGGTAAGGGAGGGGTATCGCTTTGCGGGCTGGACCGGTTCCAACGGCGCCGTTCCCCAGACGCAGGTGGTGATCCGCAGGGGAAGCACGGGAAACCGTTCCTACCGGGCAAACTGGCAGGAGCTCTACGGTCTCCTGAAGGAAGGTCCGGATTTAAACGGAGCGCTGAAACAGCTTTCCACCGGTACGGCCTCGGGAATAGGAACCTCAAATACCGTTATACGGAGAATTCGGACAGCTTCATCCGTTCCCCCGGGGAAGAAAACGGTATCCGTGTCGGACTATTCCAGCCCGGCAGCGGTAAAGGCATATTTTGAGGAGGAAACGGGAACGGTATATCTTGTCTGCGAGACGGATGATCTGAGGCTTCCCGCGGAATGCCAGTATATGTTTTCAAATCTCAAAGGCCTGGAGTATCTGGACTTAAGCATGTTCGGCACGTCGGGAGTGACCAATATGAGCAATATGTTCAATCGGTGCGAGGCGCTGACGGGAGTGAACCTGGCGGGAACGGACACATCCTCCGTCACATCCATGAGCAGAATGTTCGCCGAATGCACCGGCCTGTCTTCTCTGGATCTGAGCAGCTTCCGCACGGAAAACGTGAAGGCCATGTACGAAATGTTTTACAATGACGGAAATCTGACTTCGGTCCGCTATGGCTCCGGCTTTGTATACCGTCCATCCTGCGACACCGGGTTCATGTACTACAAATGTCCGGCTCCCAAGCCGTCCTGGAACGGAACCTGGAGCTCAAGAGGAGAATTTTTTCCCGGATAGACCGGAAAAATCCCCCCCGGATTCCGTGAAAATTCTGACGAGCTGTTTTGGAAAAAATGCAGGAAATACAAGGGTTTGCGATTGTATCCTCCGGCAGAACGTGGTATGATAATAGTGTACGAACATTGTATACAGAATACAACAAAAATGCAAAGGGAGGAATTTGTTATGGCAGTTCATGTGATTGATGAAGCAAACCGTTGTCTCCAGTGTAAGAAGCCCATGTGCCGGGAGGGCTGCCCCGTTCATACGCCCATTCCTGATATGATAAAGGCGCTCAGAGAAGAGCGGCTGGAGGAAGCGGCGTATATGCTGTTTGAAAACAACCCCATGTCCTTGGTGTGCTCTCTGGTCTGCAACCATGAGAATCAGTGCGAGGGACACTGCGTACTGGGAAGAAAGGGACAGCCGGTTCATATCAGCAGCATTGAGAATTATATATCAAATACCTACTTTGAGCGAATAAAGATTGAGTGCCTTCCCAAAAACGGACGGAAGGTGGCCGTGATCGGAGCCGGCCCGGCGGGAATCACGATTGCCATTCTTTTGACAAAAAAAGGATACGGCGTAACCATCTTTGATTCCAGAGAAAAGATCGGAGGAGTGCTTCAGTACGGGATTCCCGATTTCAGACTTCCCAAAACGGTTCTCGACCGGTATAAGAAAAAACTGGAATCCATCGGGATACGGATCCGGCCGAACACAACCATCGGCGGAGCCCTGGACATCAAGGATCTGTTCCGCGACGGCTATGAGAGCATTTTCATCGGCACCGGGGTATGGCGTCCGAAAACCCTGGGAGTGAAGGGAGAGTCCCTGGGCAATGTACATTTTGCCATCGACTACCTGGTGAACCCGGATGTATATGAGCTGGGAGAACGGGTGGCGATCATCGGAATGGGAAATTCTGCCATGGATGTGGCCAGAACCGCCATTCGCCACGGCTCCAGAGAGGTGATTCTGTACGGACGGGGAGAAAGCAGCAGCGCCAGCAGCCACGAGACTGCCTATGCGAAATTGGAAGGCGCCATGTTCTGCTACAACAAGGCGATTGAGGAGATTAATGACGAAGGCCCTGTGTTCCGCGACATATTCCGGGACGAGGAGGGGAATATTACGGGATATTCCGAGAAAACCGAGCAGGTACAGGCTGATTCGGTGATTATTTCCATCAGCCAGGGACCGAAGGACAAGCTGGTCAACACTACGGCCGGACTGCGGGCCACAAAAAGCGGACTGCTGGAAACAACGGAAAACGGAGAGACCACGGTGGAAGGAATTTTCGCTTCCGGAGATGTGGTGCTGGGAGCGAAGACCGTGGTGCAGGCGGTGGAATACTCCAAAAAGGTGGCAAATGCCATGGACGCTTATATGAAAGCGAAGAAAAAATGATCTTTCCGGGGCGCTTCCCCTCTTTCCGGGGAAGCGTCAGGAGGAGATCATGATATCACAGCTTTTAAATTGTAGTTAATACAATTTCTTGACTTTAACCGCCCTATGTGCTATAGTTTGGTCAATGGTTGGAGGAGAAAGGTCGAAGGGGACGCAGCGGGAGACGTGCGTCCTTTTTTCTTTTCGAAACAGCTTCCTCAGCCATAAGTCACAGGGAAAATCCCATAAAACGGAATGAGGAGGAACAAAATTATGAAAAAATTCACGGCGCTTACACTGGCTGCAATGATGACCGTATCTTTGGCCGGCTGCGGCAGCAGCACGGCAGAGACCACTGCGGCGGATACTTCCGCAGCGGAGACAACGGCAGCGGAGACAGAGGAAACTGCGGCAGAGGCAGCGGAAGATACGGATGCGGCTGCAGAGGGAACGGATAAGGTGTATCAGATCGCTACGGATATTACCTTCAAGCCCTTCGAGTTTGAGAACGAAAACGGAGAGATGGTGGGAATCGACCTGGATCTGTTAAAGGCAATCGCCGAGGACCAGGGCTTCACCTATGAGCTGCAGGTAGTGGGCTTCAACGCAGCGGTTATGGCTATGGAGACAGGAGCGGCAGATGCGGTAATCGCAGGAATGTCCATTACTCCTGAGAGAGAAGAGCTTTACGATTTCAGCGATCCTTACTTTGAGTCCGGCGTAGGCTGCGCGGTGCTGCCCGACTCCGATATTACGGATTATACGGATCTGGCCGGCAAGCAGGTTGCCGCAAAGACCGGTACGGAAGGCTGCAAGTTTGCAGAGTCCATCGCGGATGAGTACGGATTCACCGTGGTACAGTTCGATACTTCCGCAATGATGTATCAGGATGTTCTGGCCGGCAATTCCGCCGCATGCTTCGAGGATTACCCCGTTATGGGCTATGAGATCAGCCAGGGCATGGAGCTGAAGCTGCTTGACAAGCTGGAGTCCGCCAACAATTACGGAGTTGCCGTAATGAAGGGAGAGAACGGAGAGCTGATCGATATGATCAACACCGGTCTTGCAAACCTGAAGGAGAACGGCAAGTATGACGAGATCATCAACACCTACATCAAGAAGTAATCACAGAAATTATTAAAAAAACAAAGCAGGAAAGCCGATGGAAAGTTCGGGGGCTCAGCCTCCGGACTTTCCCCGCGGTTGCCCGCAGCAGCCATGGGCAGCGGAGAGCGGAAGCGCAGGAGCTTCGTTTTCCGGTGCTCACGGCAGAAAAACTGAGAAAAACTGAGGAAAGCAGAGGAGAAACAGACCATGACGCAGATCATAGATATTCTGATGAAAAATTTTCCGTCTCTGATGACGGCGCTGGCAGAGACCCTGAAGCTGACGGTGGTGAGCCTGTTTTTCGCCACCATAATCGGAGTAATCTTCGGATTGCTCAAGGTATCCGGAAAGAAACCGCTGAAGATTCTGGCGGATATTTACATCGACATCATCCGCGGAACTCCCCTGATGGTACAGACCATGATTATCTATTACGGCGTAGGCCAGATGCTCCGGCCCATGGGATTTATGTGGGCCAATTACGGGGGATCTTTTGCGGCGGCAGCGGTGACCCTGAGCCTGAACGCGGGAGCCTATATGGCGGAGATCATCCGAGGCGGCATCGAATCCGTGGATAAGGGACAGATGGAGGCGGCCAGAAGTCTGGGAATGTCTTACGGCAAATCCATGCAGAAGATCATTCTTCCCCAGGCCTTCCGCACCATGCTTCCCTCCATTATCAATCAGTTCATCATTTCCCTGAAGGATACCTCTCTGGTATCCGTAATCGGCGTATCGGAGCTGACCAAGAGAGGAAACGTAATGACGGCCAACGCAGCGGCCCGTTCCATGGCAATCTGGGTGACCATTGCCCTGTTTTATCTGGTGATCTGCACCATTCTGTCCAGAGTGGCGAAGGTCATGGAGAGGAGAGTGTCCTATGGCAAATAAGATCGTAGTAAAAAACCTGAAAAAGACCTTCGGCTCTCTGGAAGTTCTGAAGGATATCAATATGGAAGTGGAAGAGGGGGAGGTTGTATGCCTCATCGGCCCTTCCGGCTCCGGAAAAAGTACCTTTTTAAGATGCCTGAACCGTCTGGAGGACATTACGGCGGGGGTTGTCCTTGTGGACGGCCATGCCATGTCGGATAAGAAGATCAATCTGAATAAGATTCGCGAGAATATCGGAATGGTATTTCAGCATTTCAATCTGTTTCCTCACCTTACGGTGCTGGAGAATATTACCATCGCCCCGGTGGAGCTGAAAAAGATGTCTAAGGCGGATGCCAGAGAGCGGGCTATGGAGCTGCTGGACAAGGTGGGACTGGCAGAAAAGGCGGACGCCTATCCGGCTCAGCTTTCCGGAGGTCAGAAGCAGCGAGTGGCCATTGCCAGGGCTCTTGCCATGAATCCGGATATTATGCTGTTTGACGAGCCTACCTCCGCTCTGGACCCGGAGATGGTAGGGGAGGTTCTGGAGGTTATGAAGCAGCTGGCTGCCGACGGAATGACCATGGTGGTAGTTACCCACGAAATGGGGTTTGCCAGAGAGGTAGCGGACCGGGTAGTGTTTATGGACGGCGGCTATATCGTAGAGGAGGGAACTCCCGAGGAGGTCTTCGGCCATCCGAAGGAGGAACGTACCATCAGCTTCCTGAATAAGGTATTGTAGAGCGGCGGAGCGCCGGCTCGTCCGGCGCCCGGCCTGCTGTTCGGAGGGGAAGGACTTCTAAAAATGTGCTTGCCAAATTCCGAATTTATGATATAATAAAAACTGTTCTTGCAGCAGGCAGATGTAGTTCATCGGTAGAATATCAGCTTCCCAAGCTGAGGAGGCGGGTTCGATTCCCGTCATCTGCTTTCAAAACCCTTGATCCTTCAAGGGTTTTTTTCTTACAAGGGCAAGAACATTTGTTCTGTATGGAGGTGGATGGAGCCGTGATGTGGGCGGAAGAATGGAAAAAGGCGAGGGAGCAGTGGGGCCGCTTTCTCCGTGAGATGGGCAGGGGATGCTGGCTTACGGTCTTTGCGGCGGTATTTGTATACGGGATCCGTCTTGTGAGCGAGGATATTTCCATTGACACGGAGATTATGCTCAACGATCAGCAGGAGGTGCTGGATTCCTGGATCGGCATCGGGCGGTTCGGCCTGGTGTTTACAAAGAAGCTGTTCGGATTTTCCCGGCTGGTTCCTTTTACGGAAAATCTGATGATGGTCCTGGCGCTGACAGCGGCGGGACTGTTCATTTCCTTTGCCTGCTGGTGCTGGAGCGGAAGCAAGCGGCGGTTCCGCGCTTTCTGCATCCTGTTTCCCCCCTTCTTTCTGTCCGGGCCGTGCTTTGCGGAGCAGTTCCATTTTACCCTTCAGGCCTTTCCGGTGGCCTTTGCCCTGCTGCTGGCGGCGGCCGGCGTTTTTCTTATGGAGAAATGGGCCTGGGAAGGAAAGGGAGCGGTTCGGCTGGCAGCCGGTGTTTTTTTCGCCGTCTGGGCAGCGGGCACCTATCAGGTGCTGGCGGCTGTGGAGGTGGCGCTGTTTGCCATGGCGTATTTCCTGCGTGTGACGGAGACGGAGAGCGGCGAAAAGAGGAACTGGCTGATTCCGGGGATGCGGGATGGGGCCGCCTTTGCCCTTGTCATGGCTCTTTACGCCGGCCTGTCGGCAGGGGTGAAGGGACTCACCGGCCGCAGCTCGGCCTATGTGGAGGGACAGGTGCATTGGGGAGAAGGAATCCGGGTCTGCCTGCACTACATTCTGAATGAGGCGGACAGGATTTTAAAAAGCAGGGAGATTTTTTACCATCCCTGGACGGCTGTCCTGCTGGCGCTGTTTCTGGCCTTGGGAACTTTCCGGCTGATTAAGGCGGGAGGAGGGAAAATGAAAACGGCATGCGGCCTGTTCAGCCTGCTTATGACGGGAGCGGCTCCCTTTTATCTGACGGTGGTCACCGGCTACTACCAGCCGGCCAGAGCGCAGCTGGTCTATCCTTTGGCGCTGGCTTTCTGGGGCAGCTACCTGACCACCGTAAGAACGGGAGAGAAGGGACAGAGGAAAAGAACGGACCGGCTGCTTTGCGGAGCAGCCTGCGCCGTCTGCGCCGTCGTAACTCTGAATCAGGCCCAGGTGACCACCGGACTGTTTCGGACGGCGGCGGAGGTGAGCAGGCAGGATCTCCTTCTTCTGAACCGTATTTATGCCCGAGTGGAGGAGAAGGCGGACAGAGAGGATATGGATCAGGTTATGATTCTGCTGGTTGGAAAGAGGGATCCGGTCCTTTCGGAGGACAGCCTGGTGGGAGACACCATCGGCTACTCCTTCTTTAACTGGGAAGACGATATCCTGGGAGTGACCGGCAGGATTTTCACGGAAAACGGCTTGGGAAGGACGATAGGTCTGGAGTACGGGCCGGTGAACAGGGAATCTTATGAAAACGCGGCGGAGCAGGCGAAGGACCGCCCGGCATGGCCGGCGCAGGACAGCGTCTGGGAGGTGAGCGAAGGCGTGATGGCCGTGAAGCTGGGAGAGGAATGAGACATCCGGCGAAAAACTGCCGGACGGAAGAGCTTCAGCCGGATCTGAAAACGGAGTATATTCTTGCAAACGGCGGGAGTTTATGCCATAATCAGATGGTGTGCAAAGGGAAAGAATAGGAAAGAAATATGGAGGCATTACATGGCGAAGACACAGTATGATGCGAACAGCATAACCGTGCTGGAGGGACTGGAGGCGGTGCGGAAGCGGCCGGGAATGTATATCGGCAGCGTGGGCACAAAGGGACTCAACCATTTGATCTATGAGATTGTGGACAATGCGGTAGACGAGCATCTGGCCGGATACTGCAATGAAATCTGGGTTACCCTGGAAGCGGACGGATCCTGTACCGTAAAGGACAGCGGCCGGGGCATTCCCGTGGGAATGCACAAAAAAGGTGTTTCCGCAGAACGGGTGGTGCTGGCGACTCTCCATGCGGGAGGAAAATTTGACAATCAGGCCTATAAGACCAGCGGCGGACTCCACGGGGTGGGATCTTCTGTGGTAAACGCCCTGTCAGAACGGATGGACGTAAAGATCTACCAGAACGGCTTCATCCATCATGACGCTTACGAGAGAGGAATTCCGGTGGTTAAGCTGGAAAACGGCCTGCTTCCCACACTTGGAAAAACAAAGGCTACCGGCACGGAAATCAATTTCCTGCCGGATGGAGAAATATTTGAAAAGACCAGGTTCAAGGCGGAATGGCTGAAGAGCCGTCTCCATGAGACCGCCTACTTGAACCCTGCTCTGACCATCCACTACATCAACCGAAGACCGGGGGAGGAGGAGACGGCGGACTACAGCGAGCCGGACGGAATCGTGGCCTACGTGCGGGAGTTAAACTCCGGCAAGGATACGGTTCACGAGCCTATTTATTATAAAGGCTCCGCCGACGGAATCGAAGTGGAGGCGGCGATCCAGTTTGTGGACGCCTTTGAGGAAAACACTCTGGGATTCTGCAACAACATTTTCACCCAGGAGGGCGGAACCCACCTGATGGGCTTTAAGACCAGATTTACTCAGCTGATCAACGGCTATGCCAGGGAACTGGGCATTTTGAAGGAAAAGGACTCTAATTTCACGGGGGCGGATACGAGAAACGGCATGACAGCCATTGTGGCCGTAAAGCACCCCGATCCGATCTTTGAGGGACAGACCAAAACGAAGCTGGCCAGCGCCGACGCCACGAAAGCCGTTTTTTCCGTGACGGGAGAGGAGCTTACTCTTTACTTTGACCGGAATCTGGAGGTGCTCAAAGGCATTATCGGCTGCGCGGAAAAATCGGCAAAGATCCGGAAGGCGGAGGAAAAGGCCAAGACCAATATGCTTTCCAAGTCCAGGTTTTCGTTTGACAGCAACGGAAAGCTGGCCAACTGCGAGAGCAGAGATCCGTCCAAATGCGAGATTTTCATTGTGGAGGGAGATTCTGCCGGAGGCTCGGCTAAGACGGCCAGAAACCGCCGGTACCAGGCCATTCTTCCCATCCGGGGAAAGATTCTGAACGTGGAAAAGGCTTCCATGGACAAGGTGCTGGCCAATGCGGAGATCAAGACCATGATCAATGCCTTCGGCTGCGGCTTTTCCGAGGGCTACGGAAACGATTTTGACATTGCGAAGCTGAAATATGACAAGATCATTCTCATGACCGATGCGGATGTGGACGGCAGCCACATCGACACTCTGCTTCTCACCTTTCTGTACCGGTTTATGCCGGAGCTGATTTACAACGGCCATGTGTATATCGCCATGCCGCCTCTTTACAAGGTGATTCCCAAAAAGGGCCAGGAGCAGTACTTGTTTGACGATAAGGAGCTGGAGCGCTATCGGAAGAACCATACGGGAGATTTCACCCTGCAGCGATACAAAGGCCTGGGAGAGATGGACCCGGAGCAGCTGTGGGAAACCACGCTGGATCCGGAGCGGAGAGTCTTGAAGCAGGTGGAAATCGAGGACGCAAGGCTGGCCTCAGAGATTACGGAAATGCTCATGGGCAGCGACGTGCCTCCCAGAAGGCAGTTTATCTACGACCATGCGGATGAGGCGGAGATTGATGCCTAGGCGGCATACAGAGGGAAGATGCAAGGAGAAGATTAATGGCGGAAAAGATTATTAAAACGGAATATTCGGAAGAAATGCAGAAAAGCTACATGAATTATTCCATGAGCGTGATTACGGCCAGGGCCATTCCGGATGCCAGGGACGGTCTGAAGCCGGTTCAGCGGAGGGTGCTCTATGATATGAGCGAGCTGAAGCTGAACCATGACAAGCCCCACAGAAAATCGGCCCGTATTGTGGGAGACACCATGGGTAAATACCATCCCCACGGGGACAGCTCCATCTACGATACCCTGGTGGTCATGTCCCAGGTATTTAAAAAAGGAATGCCTCTGGTGGACGGACACGGAAACTTCGGCTCCATAGAAGGGGACGGAGCCGCCGCAATGAGATATACGGAGGCAAGGCTGGAAAAATTTGCGGAAGAGGTTTACTTAAAGGACCTGGACAAAACCGTGAATTTTGTTCCCAATTATGATGAAACGGACAAGGAGCCGGAGGTACTGCCGGTTCGCGTTCCCAATCTGCTCATAAACGGAGCGGAGGGCATTGCCGTAGGAATGAGTACCAGCATTCCTTCCCACAACCTGGGCGAGGTGGTGGACGCGGTAACGGCCTATATTGACAACCCTGAGATTTCCACGGAGCAGCTGATGGAATACATGCCGGGACCGGATTTCCCTACGGGAGGCATTATTGCCAATAAAAGCGATCTTCCGGCCATTTATGAGACGGGAACGGGCAGGCTGAAGCTGCGGGGCCGGATTGAGGTGGAGCTGGGAAAGCGGAAAGCCGACCGGGACAAGCTGGTGATTACAGAGATTCCCTACACCATGATCGGAGCCGGCATTAATAAGTTTCTGACGGACGTGGCTGAGCTGGTGGAATCCAAAAAGCTTCCGGATGTGGTGGACATTTCCAACCAGTCCAGCAAAGAGGGAATCCGCATTGTGCTGGAACTGAAAAAGGACGCGGACGTGGAAAAGATCAAGGCGGTCCTCTATAAAAAAACAAAGCTTGAGGATACTTACGGGGTCAATATGCTGGCCATCGCCGGCGGACGTCCGGAGACGCTGAACCTGAGGGGGATCCTGAAAATCTTCATGGACTTTCAGCACGAAAACACCGCCAGAAAATACGGGGCCCTGCTGGACAGAGAGCTGGAAAAGAAGGAGGTTCAGGAGGGGCTGATTCGGGCCTGCGACATCATCGACCTGATCATTGCGGTGCTGAGAGGCTCCCGGAGCCTGAAGGACGCCAAGGCCTGCCTGATCAACGGAGATATTTCCAACATTCATTTCCGCACTCCCGGGTTTGAGGAGGATGCAAAGAGGCTGTGCTTTTCCGAACGTCAGGCCACGGCGATTCTGGAGATGCGGATGTACAAGCTGATCGGCCTGGAGATCCTGGCGCTGGAAAAAGAGTACAAAGAGACTCTGAAGAAGATCGACCGGTATCAGAAAATTCTGAAGAACAGGAAAACCATGGATCAGGTGATCAAAGAGGATTTGGCTGCCATTAAGGCGGAATTCGGCTCTCCCCGCCGTACGGTAATTGAGGACGGCAGAGAGATGACTTATGTGGAGGCGCCTGCGGCGGAGCAGCCGGTGGTGTTTGTAATGGACCGCTTCGGCTACTGCAGAACGCTGGACCGCGCGGTTTACGACCGAAACAGGGAGACGGTGGACGGAGAAAATGCCTGGGCAGTGCCCTGTATGAGTTCCGACCGGATCTGCATGTTCACGGACTGCGGAAATATGCACCAGGTCAAGCTTTCGGAGGTGCCTGGAGGAAAGCTGCGGGATAAAGGCGTTCCCATTGACAATCTGAGCAAATACGACGGCACAAAGGAGCAGATTCTGTATCTGACCAACGGAGAAACTCTCTACGGCTCGGTTCTTTTGTTCGCCACCGAGCAGGCTATGGTCAAGCAGGTGCCGGGAGAAGAATTCAGGACAAACAACAGGACGGTGGTATCCACAAAGCTTCAGGAGGGCGACCGCCTGGCGGCAGTGGAGCCGGTAAACGGAGAGACGGATGTGATTCTGCAGACGGACGGAGGCGTGTTCCTCAGATTCCTGCTGGAGGAAATTCCGTCCATGAAAAAGGCCTCCAGAGGCGTGCGGGGCATCCGGATGCCGGAGGGAGAAATTTTAAAAAATGTCTATTTATTAGGAGACAATCCTGTAGTAGAATATAAAGGTAAAGACGTTCATCTGAACCGGCTGAAGCTGGGAAAGAGGGATGGAAAAGGAAGCCGGGTGAGGCTGTAGCCCGCCCGAAGCAAAGGAGAAGGAGGACAATATTATGCCAACACTGAAAATTCCCACCCCCCATATGGAAGCAAAGGTAGGAGACATTGCGGAGACCGTGCTGCTGCCGGGCGATCCGCTGCGCGCCAAGTTCATCGCGGAGACCTTCCTTGAGGATGCGGTGCAGTTTAATGCTGTAAGAAATATTTTTGGATATACGGGGACCTACAAAGGAAAAAGAGTTTCTGTCATGGGAACCGGAATGGGCTGCCCGTCCATCGGCATTTATTCCTATGAGCTGATTCACGGCTACGGCTGCAAGAATCTGATCCGCATCGGTTCTGCCGGAGCCCTGAACCCCAATGTGAAGGTGAGAGATCTGGTATTCGGAATGGGATCCTGCACCACATCCAACTATGTAAGACAGTTCCAGCTGCCGGGAGATTATTCCTGTATCTGCAGCTTTGAGCTGCTGGAGAAGGCGGTTGCCGCGGCCAGAGAGAAGAACCTGCGCTATCATGTGGGCAACCTGCTCTGCTCCGATATGTTCTATACCCCCAGTCTGCCTCAGACCGGAACTTCCTGGAGCGATATGGGCGTTCTGGCCGTAGAGATGGAGTCCGCCGCCCTTTACAGCAATGCGGCTGCGGCGGGAGTGAATGCGCTCTGCATCGTGACCATTTCCGACTCTGACATTACGGGAGAGGCCATGACGGCGAAAGAGAGACAGGAGAGCTTTACGGACATGATGGAGGTAGCTCTGGCTCTGGCATAATGTATCTATAATACGGACATTTGTGTGCCTCGCAAAAAAAGTACTTGAAAATTTTCCCGTCTTGTTATAGGATAGGGAAAAATGTCGGCAAGACAGAATAAAGAGGAGAACAGATGATTATGGAAAAGAAGCTGAGAGTAGGCGTACTGGGCGCCACAGGCATGGTAGGACAGAGATTTATTTCACTGCTGGCAGATCACCCCTGGTATGAGGTGGTGACGGTGGCGGCGAGCCCCCGTTCCGCAGGGAAGACTTATGAGGAGGCCGTAGGCGGCCGCTGGAAGATGTCCGTACCTATGCCGGAGGGCGTGAAGAAGCTGACGGTTATGGACGTGAACCAGGTGGATGAGGTAGCAGCCACCGTGGATTTTGTTTTCAGCGCCGTAGACATGACCAAGGAAGAGATCCGTGCCATTGAGGAGGCTTACGCAAAAACGGAGACCCCGGTGGTCTCCAACAACAGCGCGCACCGCTGGACGCCGGATGTTCCCATGGTGATTCCGGAGGTAAACCCGGAGCACTTTGAGGTAATCGCAGATCAGAAAAAACGTCTGGGCACGGAGAGAGGCTTCATTGCCGTAAAGCCCAACTGTTCCATTCAGAGCTATGCGCCGGTGCTGGCCGCATGGAAGGAATTCGAACCTTATGAGGTGGTGGTGACTACCTACCAGGCAATTTCCGGAGCCGGCAAAACATTCAAGGACTGGCCGGAGATGGTGGAAAATATCATTCCCTACATCGGCGGCGAGGAAGAGAAGAGCGAGCAGGAGCCGCTGCGTATTTTCGGAAAGGTGGAGAACGGACGGGTTGTGAAGGCAGCCGAGCCGGTAATCACCTGCCAGTGCATCCGGGTTCCCGTTCTGGACGGACACACAGCGGCTGTTTTTGTGAAATTCCGCAAAAAGGTGACGAAGGAAGAGCTGGTGGAGAAGATGGTCTCTTATTCCGGTCTTCCCCAGAAGCTTGATCTCCCCAGCGCTCCCAAGCAGTTTATTCAGTATCTGGAGGAGGACAACCGTCCCCAGGTGAAGCTGGATGTGGACTTTGAGAGAGGCATGGGTATTTCCGTCGGACGCCTGAGAGAAGATACGGTCTATGACTGGAAGTTTGTGGGACTGTCTCACAATACGGTCCGCGGCGCAGCCGGCGGAGCCATTCTCTGCGCGGAGCTTCTTACGGCGCAGGGATACATCAGCGCAAAATAAGCGGAGGGAGATGCCATGGCTTACGGAAAGACTTTGTTCGGCACAACGCCGGACGGACATCAGGTATATGCCTACACTCTGGTGAACAGCCGGGGGACGGAATGTACCTTCCTGGATCTGGGAGCGATCTGGAACCGTATGATTGTGAAGGACCGGAACGGGAAAAAGAGGGATGTGATCCTGGGATATGACCGGCCGGAGTACTACCTGAAGGACAGCGCCTTTTTCGGCGCAGTGGTGGGAAGGAATGCCAACCGCATCGCGGGGGGCAGATTTACCCTGGAAGGAACGGAATATCAGCTTGATATCAACAACGGTCCCAATAATCTCCACAGCGGTCTGAATTACTATCGGGACCGGATCTGGGAGGGAGAGGCCGGTACGGATGAGCTGGGCAGCTATGCGGCGTTTTCTCTCTGGAGCGAAGACGGAGACCAGGGATATCCGGGCAAGGCCAGGATTGAGGTTCGCTACACTCTGGGAGAGGATGACAGCGTCACCATTGCCTATGCCATGGTAGCCACCAGAACGACGGTGGCCAACTTTACCAATCACGTCTATTTCAATCTGGCGGGACATGAGACGGGAACGGTTCTGAACCAGAGAGTACGCATTCTGGCGGAACGCTTTACTCCCACGGATGAGTACTCCATTCCCACAGGAGAGATCCGCTCCGTGGAGGGAACTCCCATGGACTTCAGAGAGCCTAAGGAAATCGGCAGGGATATTGAAGCAGATTTCGATCAGCTTCGAATGGCCCGGGGATATGATCATAACTGGGTGCTGGACAACTGGGGCAGCGGTTCCCGCCTGGCGGCGGAAGCGGCGGATCAGGAAAGCGGAATTGCTGTGGAGGTCTATACGGACCTGCCGGGAGTGCAGTTCTACACGGGAAATTACATAGACGGTTCCATGCCGGGAAAGGACGGAGCCGTATATGGAGAGCGGTCCGGTTACTGCTTTGAGACGCAGTATTATCCGGATGCGGTCAATCATGAGAACTTTCCGTCGCCGATTCTGCCGGAGGGACAGGAGTATCGTACTGCCACAGTGTACCGTTTTACCGTGAAATAGAATAATCGGACAGCTTGCCGCGGAGGCAGCGTCAGCAGGGATTGACCTGCAGATGCTGCTTCCGCGGTTTTTTGTGTTTTACCAACAGTTTACAGAACTTTACTCCTTCTTGCTTGAGACAAAGAAGAAAATCAGGTAAGGTATTTTTGTAAGCTGTCAGACAGCTTTTGGAAAGGAAAGAACCATGAAACAACTGCTTTACGAGGAAACTGCCTGTCGGATGATAAAAAAAATAGACGCAGGTGAATGGCAGATCGGGCAGAAACTACCTGGAGAACTGGAACTGTCCCGATTGTACGGTGTAGGCAGATCCACTGTAAGAGAGGCATTGAATCTGCTGCTGGAAAAAGGAATGATAATCAAAAAAAACGGTTCCGGCAGCTATGTACGGCTTTCTTCACCTACTCTGAATAATCCGCTGAACCAATTAAACTCCATCGGGGAGATGATACGGGCGGCAGGGTGTGTCCCCAAAAGTATATGGTACCGCCTGGAACATGGAATTGCCGATGGGGAGATGGGAAAGGAGCTGGATCTTCCGGCAGGAGAACCGGTGGTGATCATGCTCAGAGGAAGAGAAGCGGATCGCATTCCGGTAGCGTTTTCCTGCAACATATTTCCGGAAAAGTATGTGGGAAATCTGTTCGATTCCGGCGTGGAGGGAAAGATGTTCAGCCTGCTGCAGGAGCGCTGCGGCATCCGTATCCATCATGCGGAGACCAGAATTTCCGGGCTTAATCGAAGCAGAGAGTGGGATCGAATGGCATGGGAATTTCTGAAAAGCTCCATTGTTATGCTGAGGCAGCTGCACTATGATTCTGAGGGCAGAAAAATATTCTGTTCCTGGGATTATTTAAATACGGAAGTTATCGAATTAAATCTTACCAG
>CALWEP010000011.1 GCA_944377325.1 uncultured Lachnospiraceae bacterium | reverse complement strand
CTTATCCGGCTGAAGCAGGTAGTGGACGGAACTCCTCAGTATACTCCTCTGATGCCGGCTACGGTGATCAGCGGCTCCACCCTCATCCCCGTCAGCTTTTCCAATATAGAGGGAGCGACCGGCGTGGATACGGGCGAGGTGGAAATCGTCAACGCAGACACGCAGGAAGTGCTGAAATCCTATACGGTACAGTTTTTTCCACTGGGGTGACGAAGGATGAGAGGAAAGATCATTAAAGGAATAGCAGGCTTTTACTATGTCCATGACGGAAAAGACAGGATAGTTCAGTGCAGGGCCAAGGGAGTATTCCGCAGCAGAGGGGTAAAGCCTCTGGTGGGTGACAATGTGGAATTTGATCTGCTGGACGAAAAGGCTTCAGAAGGCAGCATTACGGAAATCCTTCCCAGGAAAAATGCGCTGATCCGTCCGGCGGCAGCTAATGTGGATCAAGCCCTGGTGGTGTTTGCCATTACCCATCCGGAGCCGAATCTGAACCTTTTGGACCGGTTTCTGGTGATGATGGAGGCTCAGGAGATTCCGGTGATTCTCTGTTTCAACAAGTCGGATCTGAAGGAAGAGGGCGAAGAGGAGAAATACCGCTTTACCTATGAGACGGCCGGATATGAGGTATGCTTTATCAGCGTTCTGGAGGGCGCGGGCCTGGAGCGGCTGAGGGAGCGTCTGGCAGGAAAGACTACGGTGCTGGCCGGTCCCTCCGGAGTGGGAAAATCGTCCCTTACCAACGCGCTTTTTCCGGAAGCGGCCATGGAGACGGGAAGCATCAGTGAGAAGATACGGAGAGGAAAGCACACTACCCGCCATACGGAGCTGTTTTCTCTGGGAGAGGATACCTATATGATGGATACTCCCGGCTTTTCCTCCATGTATATTGAGGATATGGAGGCGGGAGAGCTGAAGAATTACTTTCCGGAGTTTGCCCGGTGGGAGGACGGCTGCCGTTTCCTGGGCTGTGTCCATATGGGGGAAACGGTCTGCGGCGTCAAGGCTGCGGCAGAACGGGGAGAGATCGGAAAAAGCCGCTATGAAAATTACCGGCTCATGTACCAGGAGCTGAAGGATAAAAGGAGATATTAAATCATGCTGATTTTAGCGCCGTCCCTGCTGGCAGCGGATTTCAAGGATCTGGCTGCGCAGATCAGGGCAATTGAGGAGGCGGGGGCAAAGTACCTCCACCTGGATGTGATGGATGGGGCGTTCGTGCCCAGTATTTCTTTCGGAATGCCGGTTCTGGCCAGCCTGCGCAGCTGTACAAAGATGGTTTTTGATGTGCACATGATGGTGGAAGAGCCGGGAAGATATGTGGAGGACATCAAACGGTCGGGAGCGGACCTGATCTGCGTTCACCAGGAGGCCTGCGTTCACCTGGACCGGACGGTCAATCAAATCAGAGAGGCAGGGCTTAAGGCGGCAGTTGCCTTAAACCCCGCCACTCCCGTTTCGACCCTGAAGCATATTCTTCCTGAGCTGGATATGGTTCTGATCATGTCGGTTAATCCCGGCTTCGGAGGACAGAAGTTTATTCCCTACGCCCTGGATAAGGTCAGGGAGCTGAGAGCGGAGGCAGACCGAAGGGGACTCTCCCTGGATATTCAGGTGGACGGAGGAGTGACTCCGGATAATGTGGAGGAACTGATTCTGGCGGGAGCCAATGTCTTTGTGGCCGGTTCTGCCGTATTTAAAGGGGACGCGGCTGCCAATACCAGACGCTTTACGGATATTTTCAGCAAATATGAAGCGGCGGAGGTACGCCTGTGAAACGGGCGCTTTTGATTGCGGGAGGAAGCCTGGACAGGGAATTCGGAAAGAAATTTGCGGACAGTCAGAAATTCGACCTGGTGATCGCAGTGGATTCCGGACTGGGCAGCGCTCTTGAGCTGGGACTGTCCATTGACGCGGCGGTGGGAGACTTCGATTCGGCAGACGCCGGCTCCCTGAAGGAAGGACATGCCAGAAAAGGAATTTCCTGGGAAATTCATAAGCCGGAGAAGGATGAAACCGATACGGAGCTGGCGGTGACGAAAGCGCTGGAGGCAGGCTGCACGGAGATTGTTCTCCTGGGCGCCCTGGGGGGAAGATTTGACCACGCTCTGGGGAACGTGCACCTGCTTTACTATGCGGCGGTGAAAGGCGCCCGAGCCTACATTGTGGATCCGCAGAACCGGATTACCGTGCTTTTGGAGGGCAGGGAATTCCGGAAGGAGGAAGTATGGGGGAAATATATATCCTTTCTGCCGCTTACCATGGAGGTCAAAGGGATTACGCTGAAAGGCTTTAAATACCCTTTGACGGACCGCGACATTCAAATCGGTCCGTGTCTGTGCCTGAGCAATGAACTGGCGGAGGAACGGGGAACCATATCCTTCCGGGAGGGAGCTCTGATCTGCGTGGAATCGGGAGACAGGAAAACTGGACTGGTTAAATATTAATAAACTGGATATTCAAAACAATCCACTTCTGCCATAAGATAAGCAGGACAGAATGAAATGACAGGAGTGGATTGTATGAGAAGACAGGAAAATGAAAATCTGTATCGGGTTGTGCTCACAGGGCTTATGGCCGCTCTGTGCTATGTGTGCTTCACGTTTCTGAAGATTCCCATTCCGACTATGGGAGGAGACTTTGTGGCCCTCCATGTGGGAAACGCGTTCTGTGTGCTGGCTGCCCTGCTTTTGGGAGGCGTATACGGAGGACTGGCGGGAGCTTTGGGAATGACTGTGGCGGATCTGATGGATCCGGTGTATGTAACCAGTGCGCCGAAAACGTTTATTTTGAAATTCTGCATCGGACTGATCGTTGGCTTTGCGGCGCACAGAATCGCCCATATTACGGAAGCCCACGACGGGAAATATATTTTCAAATGGACGGTGATCGCCTCCGCTCTGGGCTTGGGCTTCAATGTAATTGCAGACCCGGTGGTGGGGTATCTGTACAAAAATCTGATTTTGGGAATTCCTGAGCCTGCGGCAAAGATCATGACCACATGGGCTGCGGGAGTGACCTTTGTCAACGCGGTGGCGGGAATGATTGTGGCGGTGGCAGTGTATACGGCGCTCCGTCCCATTCTTATTCGGACCGGGATCTTTTTTCACATAAAATAGAAAAAGGCTTTAATTTGTCCTGATTTTGTAGTATAATCAAGCGCAGATTCCCGCGGAGTCTGCGCTTTTATCATAGAAGTAAGAGGAATGTTATTGGCGGAGGCATGAGGGGAGGGGCGCATAGGATCCCGTGGGCCGGGCCCCCGATTCTAAATACAGGAGGAGAACTGAAACCATGTTAGATTTGAAGTTTGTTCGGGAAAATCCCGACATCGTAAAGGAGAACATTAAAAATAAATGCCAGGATGCCAAGCTTCCCCTGGTGGATGAGGTGATCGAGCTGGATGAAAAGAACCGCGCCACCAAAGCGGAGGCGGACGGTCTTCGGGCCAGCCGCAACTAGCTGTCCAAGCAGATCGGCGCTCTCATGGGACAGGGCAAAAAGGAAGAGGCGGAGGCCGTAAAGGCTCAGGTAGCGGAGAACGCCAAGCGCCTGGCCGAGCTGGAGGAGCTGGAGAAGGAATATGAGGAAAAGATCTTGAAGATCATGATGACGATTCCCAATATTATCGAGCCCTCCGTACCCATCGGAAAAGATGACAGCGAAAATGTGGAAGTGAGGAAGTACGGGGAGCCGGTGGTGCCGGACTTTGAAATTCCCTATCATACGGATATTATGGAGCGGTTCGACGGAATCGATCTGGACAGCGCCAGAAGAGTGGCCGGAAACGGCTTCTATTATCTCATGGGCGATATTGCCAGACTTCATTCTGCAGTGATCTCCTATGCCAGAGATTTTATGATCGACCGCGGCTTCACTTATTGCGTGCCTCCCTTTATGATCCGCAGCAACGTGGTGACAGGAGTGATGAGCTTCGCGGAGATGGACGCCATGATGTATAAGATCGAGGGAGAGGATCTGTACCTGATCGGAACCAGCGAGCATTCCATGATCGGAAAATTCATTGATCAGATCATCCCCGAGGCAGAGCTTCCCAAGACGCTTACCAGCTATTCCCCCTGCTTCCGCAAGGAGAAGGGAGCTCACGGCATTGAAGAGAGAGGCGTATACCGGATTCATCAGTTTGAAAAGCAGGAGATGATCGTGGTCTGCAAGCCGGAGGATTCCAAAATGTGGTTTGACAAGCTGTGGCAGAACACCGTAGATCTGTTCCGCTCCATGGATATTCCGGTTCGCACTCTGGAATGCTGCTCCGGCGATCTGGCTGATCTGAAGGTGAAGTCCGTAGACGTGGAAGCCTGGTCTCCCAGACAGAAGAAATACTTTGAGGTGGGAAGCTGCTCCAACCTGGGCGATGCTCAGGCACGCCGTCTGAAGATCCGCGTAAACGGCGGAGACGGAAACAAGTACTTTGCCCATACGCTGAACAACACGGTAGTGGCTCCGCCCAGAATGCTCATCGCTTTCCTGGAGAACAATCTGCAGGCAGACGGAAGCGTGAGAATTCCTGAAGTTCTTCGTCCCTACATGGGAGGAAAGACGGAGATCCGCTGATTGAGACCGACGGTAAATTGACAGAAAAGGAATCAGGTTAAATATATGGAAAAACAGGAGAGACGTTTTCTCCGGATGGAATACCTCCTCGCTTTGGGGGTATTCCTCCTGTTTGCCTTTTGGGTGAACCACGGGATAAAGACTACCGGATACTACGGGGACGATTTATACCTGTGGTATTGTTTTGATACGGAATCGGCAAAGGAGTTTATCCTTCCCATGGGAGGAACCAAATTCCGGCTGATTCATAATATTTTGTGCTATCTGCAGCTTCTTATCATGGGACCGGATATCTGGCTGATGGTTCCGTTCAATATTGTGGTAAACGCTCTGATTGCCCTGACTATTTTTCATTTTGCGAGAAAGATAGGCGGCTGCCCTTATCTGGCGGGAGCCTGCGGTCTGGCGTATCTGCTGTCTCATCTGTCCTATTATCAGATTACCCAGGGATACGGTCTGATGGAATCGGCGGCGCTGTGGCTGGCTCTGATCATTCTGTATCTGATGTACCGGTATCTGAACGGGGAAGAGCGGGAGAGCAGAAGAGCTTACATCGCCGCAGCATGGCTGTATCTGGCGGTGTGCTTTGTCCATGAGCGCTATATGGTGCTGCTGGCCGTGCTGGTGCTTTCCGTGGTGCTCAAGGCGGTGATGACAGGGAAAAAGGAATACCGTCTTTTGGGCTGGGCATTTCTGGCCTTTGCAATTACCATGGGAGTAAGATTCTGGGCCATGGGCACCATTGTTCCTGCGGGAACGGGAGGAACGGAGGTAACGGATACGTTTTCCGTCAGTGAGGCCTTAGGCTATGCCCTGGACAGCGTACTCTACGTATTCGGAGTCAACGCAGGTCCTATCCATCTGGACGGAATCGAATGGCAGAATGTTCCCCGAATCTATAAGCTGGCTGTGCTGGGGGCGGATGCAGCCATCGGCTGCTTCGTGCTTCTGGCGGCAGTATGCGGATGGAGACAGAAGAAAAAGAGAAAAGAATATCTGTGCAATGCGGCAGTGATGCTGTTTTTCATGGCCATGTGCATAGGCTCTTCCAGCGTGACCATACGGCTGGAGATGCGGTGGGTGTATGTGACCTACGGCGCGGCTCTTATTTTTATGGTCTATCTGTTTTCGGTGATCAGAAATTACGGAGGAAAACTGGCAGGGCGGGGAGCGTTTCTGCTTCTGGCGTGCTATTTTGTCCTTATTCTTCCCACGGAGCTGTTTTACCGGGATCATTACACCAGCCTGTATTTCTGGAACGGACAGGAGCAGGCCAACTCCCTGGCGGACGTAACCTGGGGAGTATACGGAGAGGAAATTTTTGGTTCGGAGATTTATGTGATCGGCGACCAGTGGAAGGACTGGGAATATCAGGCGGACGCATTCTGGAGGCCGTACCGCACGGATGACAGCCAGGAGCTTCCTCAGGTGAAGTTCATTGACAGCATCGGAGAGGCCTGGCCGATTACGGACCGGGATAAAAAGATCGTTCTGAAGGCCGATCCGGAGCACAACCGGTATGTGGATGTGACCTCCATGATCCGGGTAAAGAAATTTCAGAATATATACGGGTATTACGAGCATGACGGCTGGATGGATCAGAAGGCGAAGCTCAGAGTGTTTACGGGCACATCCGGGCAGCTGAGAATGAGTTTTTATGCGCCTTTGGAGTTAAAAGGCGGGGAAACCATTACCATTTCTTCCGGAGGACGGCTGATCCAGGAGATTCATCTGACGGATCACTGGGCAGATGTGCTGATTCCGGTGATGAAAAACAGGTATGTGGAGCTGGAGGTGGAATGCAATTTCTACTCTCTGGAGCCGGAGCAGGAAATGAGGGGCGAGACGCCTATGGCAGTAAACGTGGTGCTTTCCGCAGAATAGAAGAAGGGAGATGGAGACTTGGTTACGTTCAATCATTTTAATTTCAATGTACTGGATCTGGAGAAAAGTCTGAAATTCTACAAGGAGGCTCTGGGTTTGGAGCCGGTGAGAGAAAAGGAAGCGGCTGACAAATCCTTCAGGCTGGTGTACCTGGGAGACGGACAGACGGATTTCACCCTGGAGCTTACCTGGCTCAGGGACAGGACGGAAGCCTACAATTTGGGAGAGTGTGAATTTCACTTGGCTTTCCGGGCGGACAATTACGAGGAAATGTTCAAAAAGCATCATGAAATGGGATGTGTGGTTTTTGTCAATGAAGCCATGGGCATTTATTTCATCACTGATCCGGACGGATACTGGATTGAGATTATTCCGTAAAGTGAACAAGGGAGGCGGCCGCAAGGCTGCCTCCCATTCTGCTTTTAAGACTGTCAGCGGATTTCCTCCAGAGAGCAGGAGGGGGAAGCCATGAGAGAATAGTTGGTGTGGTAAATCACAAAGCCGGGGGCGCCGCCTGCGGCTTTTTTCACGTGCTTTCTCTGAATATAATCGATCTCCACCTTATCTCCGTCCCTTCCCTTGGAATAGTAGGCAGCCAGAGCGGCAGCCTCCTCAAAGGTACGGTCCGGAAGCTCTTTTCCCTCTGTTTTCACAATCACATGGGAACCGGGAATTCCTTTCGCATGGAACCACCAGTCATTTCCGCCTGCCAGGCGGAAAGTGACTTCCTCATTTTGATAATTGTTTTTGCCCACATAGATGTGAAACCCGTCGCTGGAGAGATAGTGAAGAGGACGGCTGGTAATTTTGGGCTTTTTGCCGCCTGCCGGCCTTTTCTTGATATAGCCGTACTCCATCATCTCTTCTTTGATTTCCACCAGGTCTTCTTCCTTCAGGGCAATGTCCAGGGCGGTGCTGATGGATTCCAGATGATCGATTTCCTGTCTAGTTTCCTGAAGCTGCTCGGTAAGAGCTTCATAGGTGCGCTTCAGCTTATTGTATTT
>CALWEP010000010.1 GCA_944377325.1 uncultured Lachnospiraceae bacterium | reverse complement strand
CTCTCCCTGGGGCATCAGCTCCTGTACCGGCTTGCTCTCCGACAGTTCTTTTCCCTCATAAGGATGAACGCCGCCTTTAAATGTAGCCAATCCCATTTAACTAACCCTCTTTCTTTTCTGCATTCTCTTTCGGCAATTAACGTACCGCAGGCTTTACCTTAACCCAGAACCCTTATGCTAAGGTAAAGCCTGTTGTTGCCATCGTGGTTAGTATACCATATTTCCCCGCGATTCTCAAACGCTTTTTTTATATTGTATACAGTATTTTGGCAGAGAACCTTTCGGAAATTGTCTACTTTTTTTCTCTTTCCCGTCAAAACATTATCAAAAAAACGGGAATATTGTTTTTGTCAAAAAACAATGCTCCCCTTTTTCGAAAGAATTTCCACAGATTTTCGTAAACTGTTCTCATTTTTTCGTTAAAAAAATATCATTTTTTTATCCTTCTCTATTAGCTCGATTAATTTTTCTTATTGTATTATAAAAAACTTTAATAGCATTTCCCCGTATGCGGAAAAGGGCCTCCCGGCAGGCATCACCCCCGCCGAAAAGCCCTTTCCGCTACAATTCTAATTGCCATTAGGTTGTAAAAAGGAATTATTAAAAACCTGCTGAGAAATCCCTGCCGGAGGGATGTGATGAATGTAGTGCATCAAGGAATTCCGTACTTGATTTTCCTCCGTCAGAGCGCTCCGCAGGATTCCTTTTCCTCATTTCTGAAGGTAATCCAGGATTTCCTGAGCATTGGTATCCGGCTTTACCTTCGCCCATACCTGCTCGATCCTGCCTTCCTCGTCGATCAGATACGTGGTGCGCACCACTCCCATGGACACTTTTCCGTACAGCTTCTTTTCCTGCCACACCCCGTATGCCTGAATCGCTGTCAGCTCCGGGTCGGAAAGGAGAACAAACGGAAGGCCGTACTTGTCCGAAAAACGCTTATGGGACGCCTGGCTGTCTCTGCTGATCCCGATCACCGGAATCCCAAGCCTCTCATATTCAGGGAAAGAGGAAGCAAAGGCACAGGCCTCTCTGGTGCAGCCGGGGGTACTGTCCTTCGGATAAAAATATACCACCGCTTTACGCCCTCTGAAGTCGGAAAGACGAACGGAAACCCCGTCTTTATCAGGAAGTTCAAAATCCGGAGCCGCTGTTCCGGGAGCCAGTAATGCCATCGCTGCATGCACCCCTTTCATTTACTGATCGTTTTGATTATAACACATTTTTTACCGATTGGGAACCTATTTGCAGGAATTGTCAGAAATCCGGACACACTTTCCCTTCGGAACCGCTCTGTTCGCTGCGGCGGCAGGCCGAAAAGGAATTTCTTGACATTTAACAATTTTGTAATATAATAGAAAAAGGTTCTAAAACTTGTAACAATCTGATAACAAAAAGAATTGCGAGGGTGATTTATGAACATGATACACAGATCTGTACGGCTTGCCGCCGCTGCGGCTGCCTTGACTGCCTGCCTGTCTTTCCCGGCCTTCGGAGCGGAAGCTTCTCAGGAAACTGCCGGCCCCGGCATTGAAATTGCCAGCCAGCAGGAAAAAGCGGAGACTCCGGATACGGAAAAAGAAAGCGGCAGAGGAGATCTTTTAGGTATCTTTACCACCACCGGATACTGCAGCTGCAGCAAATGCTCCGGCGGCCACCAGCTGACCTACTCCGGAACCGTTCCCACTGCGGACCACACCATTTCCGCCGACCTGACCCAGTTTCCCATCGGAACCAAGCTCTGGATCGACGGCACGGTCTATACGGTGGAAGACAAGGGCAGCTCCGTGAAGGGACATTGGATTGATATTTTCTACGGCTCCCATGAAGAAGCTCTGGCCCACGGCATGCAGTCCCAGGAAGTATATTCCGTCATTGACTGATCGTTCGCATCTCAATAAAACCTACTGCAAAAGAGAAGACAGCTCCGTTCGGACGCAGGTCTTCTTTTTTTGTCTCCTTTCTCCGCTCTCCTTCCCACACTTGACAAAACAGAAAATAAGTGGTAAAAATACTGTTGGCTTTGAATTATTACATTTTTATTACAAAGTTTACAAAAAAGTGAGGTATTTATGATGAAATATAAATTTCTGTTTACATTTGCTGTAACAGCCTTTCTGACCTTCTGTTCCTTCGGAACGCAGGCCTTCGCCGCCGGCTACACCGGCTACCTGGACGGAGTCTCGGGAGACGCTGTTACCGGCTGGGCCTGGGATTCCTCCTCTCCCCAGTCATCCGTATCTGTGGAGGCGGTCCTTACTGACGGAGCAAGCGGCTCCGTCATAAAAAGAGCCTCCGCCGCCGCTCAGGAACATTACAGCCATCTGGCAGCTCAAGGAATCGGAACAGGAAACTACGGCTTTTCCGCAGATCTTTCTCTCCTGTCCCTTCCGGACGGCACATACACCGTCCAGGCCTGGGTAAACGGAACGGAGCTTCCCAACCGCCTGACGCTGGTTATTTCCCAGGGAAGCGTAAATGTGACTTCCGTCTCCTCTCTCCGTTCCCTGGGCGTCTTTAAAACCACCGCCTACTGCCCCTGCAGCGTATGCTCAGAAGGCTGGGGACGGCACACCTCCACCGGGGCCATCGCCGCCTCCCGCCATACCATAGCCGTAGACCCGCGGGTCATTCCCTACGGCAGCAGAGTGCTGATCAACGGAGTGGTTTACACTGCGGAAGACCGGGGCGGCAGAGTAAAAGGAAATCACATCGACATTTTCTTTGACACTCACAGCGAAACCAGGCAGTACGGCACAAGAAGCGCGGAAGTATTCCTCCTTCCCTAATTTTGGATAATATTTTCTTAAGAAATATACGTCATATACACTTTCCCCTTTTGGTGCTATAATAGTTTCAATTTATATTTCAGAAAGCGGGAGAGATCAATATGCAAGACCAAAGCAAAACCATACTGTTTGAACAGGCTCCTATTCCCACTGCGGTAGCTAAGCTGGCTGTGCCCACCATATTAAGCTCTCTGGTAATGGTGCTCTACAACCTGGCAGATACTTACTTTGTGGGAATGCTCAATAACCCGATCCAGAATGCCGCCGTCACTCTGGCGGCTCCCGTGCTCCTGGCCTTCAACGCCGTGAACAACTTATTCGGCGTGGGCAGTTCCAGCATGATGAGCCGGGCTCTGGGGCGGAAGGATTATGAAACCGTGTACCGCAGCTCCGCTTTCGGCTTTTACTGTGCCGCAGCCTCCGGAATCCTTTTTTCCCTGCTGTGCACCCTGTTTCTTTCCCCTCTGCTCATTCTGCTGGGAGCCAGTCCGGAAACCTCCGAAGCCACTGCCGGTTATCTGAAATGGACCACCTGTCTGGGAGCCGCGCCTGCGATCCTGAACGTGGTTATGGCTTATATGGTCCGTTCGGAAGGCAGCGCCTTCCACGCCAGCGTGGGAACCATGAGCGGCTGTATCCTGAATATTATTCTGGATCCGATCTTTATCCTTCCCTGGGGCTTTAATATGGGAGCTGCCGGCGCAGGTCTGGCCACCTGTCTTTCCAACTGTGTGGCCTGTCTCTATTTCTTCGTTCTTCTCTTCTTCCGCAGGGGAAAAACCTATGTGTGCATCGATCCGCGGATGTTCCGCCCCCGCCGCGACATTGTCATGGGCGTGTGCGGAGTGGGGATTCCCGCCGCCATTCAGAACCTTCTGAATGTGACCGGAATGACCATTCTGAACAACTTTACCTCCGTATACGGAGCCAACGCGGTGGCCGCCATGGGAATTACCCAGAAGCTGAACATGATCCCCATGTACATTTCCCAGGGACTGTCTCAGGGCATTATGCCTTTGATCAGTTATAACTATGCTTCCGGAAACATCAAGCGGATGAAGAGTACTTTATTCTTTTCCGCCAAAGTGGTGCTCTCCTTCATGATCTTCATGTCCGGCTTCTATACGCTGAATGCGGACAGCCTGATCGGTCTGTTTATGAGCAACGAGGAGATCATCTCCTACGGCAGCCGTTTTCTTCACGGGTTCTGTCTGGCTCTTCCGTTCCTGTGCACGGACTTTCTGGCCGTGGGCGTATTCCAGGCTGTGGGCATGGGGAGAGAATCCTTCCTTTTCGCCATTCTCAGAAAGATTGTTCTTGAGATCCCGGCTCTCTGCATCCTGAACTGCCTGTTTCCCCTCTACGGCTTGGCCTATGCCCAGTTCACCGCGGAATTGATTCTGGCCATTGCCGCCGTTTTAGTGCTCCGCAGAATGTTCGGAAAGCTGGACCGCAGCGCTTCCCGCAAATCAGCCTCATAAGGAAAAATCCCCCGGCAGCCCGATGCTGTCAGGGGATTTTTCATATTGCGCTTATACCAGCTCTTTCACAACGGCCAGAAGAGCTTTTACATCCTCCGTTCTTGTATTTCCCGTTTCCTTATCGATAATGGAGCTGTACACATGGGGAATCACCTTCTCTACTCCTGCGTTCAGGATGATCTCCATGATCTCCCGGAAATTGTCCGGATCAATTCCGCCGGTGGGCTCCAGAACAAAATGATTTCTCGCGCAGGCCTCCGCCACCGCTTTCAGCTCGTCTCTGCACTTCAGACCTCCCATGGGGAAGAATTTAATGGAATTTCCTCCCATTTCCTTGATCATGGCAATAGCCGTATCCACCGGAACAACGGCCGGCTCCGCGCAGTCCTTGGAAAGGGGGCCGGTGGAGATTTTTACCATACCGGGAACGCCTGTGGGAGATACCAAAGAGTTGATGTGAGCGTCATCATTGCCCACATTCGCCCTTGTATAGCCCACTGCAGAGAATACCTGGTTGAAATGGTTGGCCTTGATCTCCTTTGCAATGTCGCCCACTGCCTTCCACTGAGCGGGATTTCCTCCTCCCAGGCCTACGGACACGTTCCCCTCCAGCACCTCCATATACTTTTTCATATCTTCCACGGCGCTGGGAACATCGGGATAGTTGGCAGACAGGACGCCCACCGCTACGTATTTCTCCGCAGCTTCATAGATTTCCTTCGCATTCTCCAGACTGCCTGCCAGCACATTCAGGCATACTCTTCCGTTATAATAGTTGATCGCCATATTATGATTCCTCCATAATCTTTTTCAGTTTTTCAATGATCAGTTCCTTATCCCCCTCCACCAAAGGTCTGGGATCGAAATCGATCATACCCAGGTTCAGAAACTCAGTTCTGCAGCGAATCGTGGGATTTCCCTCTTTCAGCGCTTCATTGATCTGAACAGCCGTTTTCTCCGTTTTTTCCGGGTCCACCGTCAGTCTGGCCCGGTAGATGGCTCTTCCTGCCTCGTCCTGTACCTGAACTGCCTTCAGCCCGCAGATCCCGTTCATACCGTCCACAAGGTACTTTACCTTTGCAATGTTTTTCCGGACCTCCGCCTCTCTGTCCTTGTGCTCATACTGATCAAGCGCCTTTAAAAGCCCCATGATCATTTCCTTTCCCACTTTCATGGGCCGTCCGATGCCGTGATACTGCTTTCTGGCATAGCCGATCAGATCTTTTCTTCCGGTAATGAAGCCGGAAGTAGTGGCTTCCAGAGCTTTCGCCCCGCTGTAGACCACCAGATCTGCTCCCAGGGCAATGTATTTGCGGAAATCCTCTTCCGCTGCCGCATCGATAATCAGGGGAAGGCCATGACGATGGGCAATGTCTCTCATAACCTCAATGCTTACCATCCCCTTCTGAACGCAGTGATGACTCTTTACGTAAAGGAGAGCTGCCGTTTTTTCCGTTATGGCCTCTTCTATGTGCTCAGGGGTCACCTCTGTAGCCTGGCCCACTTCCACCGGCACCCCGCCTCCCAGACGAATCATGGTATCGATGGGAGCTCCGAAATTTATGCTGTGTCCCTTCTGAAGAATAATTTCATTGGCCAGCCCCTCCGTGTGGGGAAGCCGTTCCATCAAAGTCTTTTTCCCTTTTGTGATCACTCCTGCCACAGACAGGCAGATCCCCGCAGACGCACTGCTGGTGGGACAGCTGTCCTCCGCTCCCGTATACCGGGAAATGATCTCTCCTGCCTTCTCCAGCAGCTCTTCGATCACCACATAGGACTGAGCGCCTGCCACAGCCGCCTTTGCCACATCGTCGCTGATGGTGGACACGCCCAGAACCGTTACCCGGCCGCTGGCGTTCACCACTCTTCTAAGTCCTATTTCCTCATAAATGCTCATGTTCATGCCTCCATATGACCGCAGTAGAAATTTTTTGTCCTACAGGAAAATTCCGCCGAACAGCATAGCTCCCAGAATGGCTCCGCCGGTGACTTCCTTGCCCCATTTGTAAAAAACAGCGCTTCCGATAATAGCTCCGATGCCTGTGTACACATTGTACTGGCAGGCAGCCACAATGATCAGGGGAGCCAGGTAACGTCCCGTAGCGTTTCCGGCGCCCATCATAATAGAGGTTCCGCCCACTGCCACTCCTTCCGGAACCACCTTGCGGATAATCATGATAATGGCGCTGATCACCAGTCCGATGATGGCTCCGGTAAGAAGAGCCGTAAAGAAATTGGAAAAAGGCAGGTTAAAGCCCATGGAAAGCATCAGGGCCGGAATACCGATTCCCACGCCGGTCTGCAGGGAACCTCCGATATCCAGAAGACCTACCAGAGGCCCTTCCAGAATACGGGCGATCAGGAAGCCTGCGGCAAATCCGGCCGCAGCCGCATAATCTCCGCCGTCCAGGCCCTCTCTCAGCATGGCTACGATAGAAATATCATTGAAAGCTCCCGTATTAAAATTGAGGTACATATAGGTTCCCGCGAAAATCGCTGCCGCCGCTCCCATAAAAAGCAGGATAAACGTGTTGTCCTTCATCAGGAACTCGTCCATTTTCTCTCCGAATGTCTTATTTTCCATATCCGTTCCACCTTTCCACTAATATCAGAATTTGCCAAAGAATCCTCTGAAGTATGCAATGGCCACAAACATCACCACCACAATCGCAATAAGCACCTGAACGATCTTGCTCTTATATCCGTTCTCCTCCGCAGACTTTCCGATGAGAATGCCCAGCACGATTCCGGGAACTGCGTTTCCGGTGATCAGAGCGGAAATTCCTCCCAAAATGGTTCCCCACAGTCCGGTGGTCTTTCCGGCGTCAATAGCCGCCAGCCAGAAGATAGCGGGCATGACCGGATTCAGCAGCCAGCCTGTAGCAGGAGTGAGCACCTCGGAAGCAATAAGGGAAAGCTTTTCCGGGATCAGCCTGGCCATGGTATTGAGAAATACCAGCAGCACGCCGCCGATCACCGATCCGGCCAGCATCATTTTTCTGGGGTTCTGCAGAGTCTCCTCCGGCTTCGGATTCTTCACCAGAAGGGCTGCCGCACTCCAGTTGGGCACGATTCTGTGCATTACATCCTGGCTTAAGGCTCCTGCCGCCACGGTAGATGCCGCCGCAGAGAAAAAGAAGCCCAAACCGAAGGAAAAATGAGCGATGGGATCGCCGTTGCAGGCATTCAGCTCGCCCAGGGTACGGAAAGCGCCCATGGCCTGAATCTCCGGCGCGTGGAACATTCTCGCCGCCCCCGCTGCGATGCAGCCGCCGCCGATGACGCCGATAATGGCGGAATAGATGATAATTTCTAACATTTATAACTCCTCCTTTGTCACATCCAAGTATTTGACATTCACTGCCACCTTTGCTTTTACCGCATAGGAAACCTTCTCCCGCGGCATGAAAAAGAACAGGAACTTTTCGATTTCCTTTTTAACCGTCACATCCTCAAAGTAGACCTCCCTGGCTTCCATCTGGATGATGGGCCGGTCAAACTCTTTGAAAATCTGCTTTCTCATGGTCTGAAAAATATTGCCTACCGCTTCCTCCAGGCTTCTGCCTCCCGCGGTAATCACAAGCTCATGGACCGTTTCTTTAAGAAGCTGTCTGCCTTTCAGATCTGCTGCCATAATCACTCCTCTCCGTGAACTCTTCTGTAGGTCTCCACCAGTCTCTCGCCCAGCTCCTCCACATCCAGGAAGCCCAGCCCCACTACGCGGCAGCCCTGCTCCACTGCCGTGCAGGCAGCGTCCACGCTTCTTAATTCCGCCTTGGCCGGATAACCGTATTTGTTCTTTGCCGTCAGAGCGCCGGCGCCGCCGCTTCCGCAGAAGCTGATTCCCAGATCCGCATTATTCTGATGCATCACATCTCCCAGCTTCATATCCGCAGCCATTCCCGGAATAACGATCGCTTTTCCGCCTGCCTTTTCCACTCCTCTTGCCACTGCCTGTCCCTTTCCCATACGATGACCGATTACTACTGTGATTTCCTTACTCATATTTTTTTCCTCCTTAAAATGATTCTCTTTCAGCGGAGCCGGATACTGCGCTCAGTCCCGCTCCGGAATTTTCCGTTTTCTATGCCGGAAGCTGCTGCCTCTGCAGCGCCAGCTCCAGATGAGTGGCTACGAGAAAAATTTCCGACCGGTCTCTGGCCAGGCCGTGCTCTTCAAAAAAGTCTCCCACCAGATCCTCTGCCATTCCGATAGCCTGATCCGATACGTCCACCATCATGTCATCATCCAGCGGCTCTATCAGCTCCCCTCTGTATATCCTTTTCAGAAGAGCGAGCAGATGATTGCTGAACATCATCTCCGAATCCTCGTCAAAGGGAAGTCCGAAGCTCTTCACTTTTTCCTTTGCCTCCCGATAGTCCTCGATCACTCCGTCTCTGATCTCGTCCTCCAGGTCATTATTTTCCAGCAATGTGGTCAAATATTTCACTTTCCTCACCTCTGCTATAAATAGTTTTTTTCAGTACCAGCTTTTTCTCCAAATGAATGGAATCTCCTACGGCATCCACCGCTTCCTCGTCGCAGGGAGCCAGCTCCATAATGCTGAAATCTGCGATGTAGCCTTCCCTCAGCTCTCCCAGCTCCTTCAGACCGAACTGTCTTGCCGGAGCGCTGGTGGTCTTCTCCACGGCATCCTCCAATGTTTCTCCGCAGGCAATGGCCTTGGACAGCACCGCCGCCAGATTGTAAACCGGTCCCTCATAGTTCTCCACATGAAGATCGGTGGAAATCAGGTCGCAGTCAAATCCTTCCTTCAGGGCTTTCTCAAACACCCTCAGGCTGAAGGAAGCCACTCCGTGTCCCACATCGAAAAGAACGCCCCTGTCTCTGGCCTGAATCGCCTCCGGAATTATCCGTCCGTCCTCCGTGAGGATTCCTCCCTTTTTCCCGTGAAACGCGTGGGTTACCACATCTCCCCGGTCCAAAACATTCAGCACCTGAGTCAGCGCCGGCGGATAATTTCCCACATGAACCATGAGGGGACGCTTCACCTCATGGGCGATCTCCGCTGCCATTTCAATGGGAGCAAACCCCATTTCCCCCACTACGCTGGCGCTGGCTCTCGCCTTCAGACCTACTATTCCGTCTCCGTACCTGTCCAGAGTTTCCTTCAGCGCCCGGCGGTCGATTTTCTCCGGATCATCCAGCTCATGGCCGCGGAGCAGTCCTTCCCTGGAAACGTTCAGCAGGGCAAATACCTTCGTTCTGCTCTTCTCAATATAGTTCTCACGAAAGTCCTCATAGGTATCCGCCCCGCTGCTCCCCGCGTCCAGCACGGTGGTGCAGCCTCTCCGGATCCCCAGCACATCCGGGTCCAGCCCCAGAAACGCTTTAGGATAGCAGTGAACGTGAATATCAATAAGTCCCGGAGTGACCAGGCAGCCCTCCGCATGGATCACTTCCGCTCCTTCCGCCTCCCGGCTCTCCTCCTCGATCCGATCCCGGATCAGAGCGATTCTTCCGTCCACGGCCAGTACGTCTCCCTGCTCTCCTCTGAAGCCGTTCACAGGGGATATGAGGCTTCCCCCTTTGATCAACAGTTTCCTCATTTCACATCCTCCTTTATGATATATAAGAAAAAAGCCATTTTTTCTGAAACAGGTATTTTTACCTGCAGAGACTCTTCCACCAGTTCAAAAAACTTTTCCATAATGGTAAAGCATTCCTTGTGGTTCTCCCGTATGGATTCATATTCCGCTTTCAGCTCGTGGGATGCAGCCTCCCCTTCCCTCTCAAACCATCTGGGAATCGCCATGGTCATATGAATAATCAGTCCCAGCATGGCTTCATTATCAATCTGATTTTTTCTGGGAAGCTTGGACGTATATTCCATCAGAGTCAAAATCAGCCGGCTCAGCACGTTGGCCGCGTAGGAAACCCCCTGTACGGTATGGTCATACGTGCTTTCCCGAAGGGAAAAGGGATCTGCCTTTGCACCGAAGGAAGCCTCATTCTCCTGATTCATGGGAAGTTCATCCAGCATTTCCCCGTATTTCAGGAATTCCCGGATTCTTTTGCAGTCCTCCTCCGACAGAATGCCGGAGATCTTTACCACCGGAACCTTTGCATGCTCCATGGGAATGGTAGAAATCACAAAATCCACGTTCTTCAGAAAGCTGGTCTGGGTCAGCTGATAGGGCGACGCCTGCCCCACCACGTTCAGGTTCGGAAACACGTTTTTTACCCTCATGGAAAGCAGGTTGGAAACTCCTTTTCCCGTAGCGCATACCACCATGACGTTTTTCCTCACTCCCACGGTGTCGCGGCAGTTCTTATACAGGTACACGGCAATGTAGCAGATCTCCGTCCGATTAAAAGAAACTCCGCTTTCCTGCTCCACCACTGCGGCACACTCTCTGGCGATCTGGTAAAAGGACTGGTAGTTGTCCATGATTTCCTCAATAATGTACTGATTCTCTTCCTCGTTTTCCCGATCCCTTCCCATGGAGTTTTTCAGATGATCATGGAGATCCCGGTACAGTCCCTCCCCGTCAAATACTCCCTCTCCTCTGGTATCCTCCAGATATCGGATAATGCGGTTCAGAATGCGGTCAAGAACCTCCTCGTCCACCTGGTCGCTCCCTGCATTCACCCCGTTCTCCCGCAGAACTCTATGAAGCCAGGAAAGCTCCTTTTCCTCCAGCAGGCTCTCCGGAAAAGACAGCTCCTTTAAAAGCTCCACCGCATACCCTTCTCTGCCTTCCCAGGAGCTTTTCTTCCCTTCCGGCACCAGCTTCATCTGGTTGCGGCGTATTTCCCTGGCAATGCAGTAGCTCAGCAGGTTCAGAAATGACCGGTTGGAGATCCACACATTATGACGTCCGTTGATTTTCTTGATCCCGTCGCTCACCTCCAGGAGCCTGGACAGGCTGATCTGCTGCTTAAATCCGTCCGGCAGCATCAGATACCAGTCCTCGGCCGTATAGCTTCCCCGAAAGCGAGCAGCCAGAATCCCCGCCGCCAGCCTCCGGATCACAAATTCGTCTCCTTCCAGGGCGTAGCCTTCCGATTTTTTTGAGGAGATCGTCACCTGCCCCTTAAAGTGCTCCTGAAATACCGGCAGCAGCCTCATCAAGGTGGAACGGGACATATACAGACTCTCTGCTATTTTCTCTGCCGGCATCCTCTTTTTCCTCTGAAAAAGCAGCAGAAACAAACTTTCCGTTCTCTGCTCCTCCCCTTCGTTCCAGCCTCTTCCCTCTTCTGCTCCCAAAAGCAGCTCCGAACAGCGCACCTTCTGCGAAACCGGGATATAAAATCCCTTTTTCTTTGCATAGCAAATTTCCACTCCGGCTCTGCCGCAGATTTCCTTCAGAGAATTGATGTCATAGCGGATTGTTCTCTCGCTTTTCTGAAACCTGTCGCAGAAAAATGCCATATCCACCGGTGCCGGCGCCGTTGTCAGTATCCGGAGCATTTCTTCTTTCCGTCCTTTTAATTCCTGGATTATGTATCTCACCTCCGCCTGAAATCAGACCTTTTACCGTCTCTCAGTCTCCTAAAATCTTCTCCATGCCGGGAAGTGTCTTCAGAAACTCCCCGATCCCATTGTGATTATTGTCTGCCGTCACAAAAGCTGCCCGTTCTTTCACATAGTCCGCCCCGTTTCCCATAGCCACGCTCCAGCGCACCTGGGAAAACAGATCCACATCGTTTTCCCCGTCTCCGAACGCCACCACTTCTTCCGGGCAAATCCCTTCAGATTTCATATATTTTTTCAGAGCCTGCCCCTTTGTGATCCCCGCCGGAGCGATCTCAATCAGTCTGGGACTGGTTCTGGTGTACTCATATGCGCGGCCGAACTCTTCCTCCAGTTCCCTGCAGATGCGGCTGATACTGTCCGGATCGTCGGTGCAGTTCAGTTTGTTCAGGATCTTCGGCATTTCCTCCAGGGAGTACACCTGCTTTACAATGGGATAGGTATAGCTCTCTTCCGCCACAAAGGACCAGGTACCGGATATCCACTGAAAGCTGTCCGGAATGCCGAGGCGGGCTCTCTCCCTTCTTTTGATTTCCATGATCCGCTCCGGAATCCAATAGTAAACCGCCTCATCCTCATAGCACTGTATCTCTGCTTCCCTTTCCTTTATAAAAGCGAACAGACGGTCCCTGTCCTTCTGCCCCAGTCTGGCATATACCGTTCTTACTCCGTCAGTGAGGGAATTGACTGCCATGCCGTTTACCTCGATCAGCACGCCTCCGTATTTTTTCATTTCCAGCTGCTCCGCATAAGGCATCAGTCTGGCATAGCTTCTTCCGCTGGCCAGAATCAGCCGGATCCCCGCCCTCTGGCACTTCATCAGGCAGGAAAAGGTCTCATCCAGTATATGATCCCTGCTGTCCAAAAGGGTTCCGTCCATATCCGTCACAATCCATTTGATACCGGTCATTTTCTCCTCCTTGCGTTTCATCTGTGATTCATTTTAGCATAAGCAGATTTTTTGTTGGATTTCTTTTTTGACAGTTCAGCAGTTCCCTTTGCAATTTTGACATGATAGGGTTTGAAATCACGCAAAAATATATGCAATATTTCCAATCAAAAAAAGTGCCCCTCGATTATCTGTCATGGATAATCAAGAAACACTTTTTCTTTTCCCGTTAACAGCCCTAATCCAGCAGAAAATGGCTCATCACGTAGTTGCTCAGGTCCATTCCCCGCTCTGTGAGGAATACGCGGGGATGCTCCACCCGAAGCAGCTCCTTCTTTTCCATATCCTCGATCACAGAGCCGTATACATTCCACATATTCTGGCCGAATCGGTCCAGAAACTCTGCGCCGGAAACTCCTTCCGTCAGCCTCAGTCCCAGGAACATAAACTCTTCCATCCTGTCCTTCTGGTCCAGCTTGTGGATCTCTCGGTACAGATTGGCAGGAAAATCCTCCTGTCCTGCCTTTTCTATGTAGGTCCTTAAATTGGATTCCTTTTTGAACCGGAAGCCGCTGACACAGGAGGAGGCTCCCAGCCCCAGTCCCAGATAGTCCACACCTGTCCAGTAGCCCAGATTGTGGCGGCATTCCAGGCCCGGACGGCTGTAATTGGAGATCTCATAACGGTGATAGCCGCTGTCCTCCATCATGGTCCTGGTCACATGGTACATTTCCCGCTCCGTATCTTCGTCGGGAAGAGGCGGAAAGGTCTTTTCCCCTTTCCCGTATCTTTCATAGAAAGGCGTTCCTTCTTCTATGATCAGGCTGTAGGCGGAGATATGCTCCGGCCGGAGCATGAGCACCTTTTTCAGGGTTTTCTCCCAGCTGTTCAAAGTCTGTCCCGGCAGAGCCGACATCAGATCCACATTTACATTGGCAAAACCTGCCAGTCTTACCTGCTGATAGGATTTCAGAAAATCATCATAGGTATGGATCCGTCCCAGCACCCGCAGTTCCCAGTCGTCCGCTGACTGCAGCCCCAGGCTGATCCGGTTCACCCCGCCTTCCCGGTAGCACTTCAGCTTGTGCTCATCCAAAGTCCCCGGATTGATCTCTATGGTGATCTCCGCGTCTTTTCTTACATTAAAATAATCTCCTGCCGCCTGCAGGACCCCCAACACATACTCCCCCGGCAAAATCGAAGGAGTTCCCCCTCCCATGAAGATGGAGGTTACCTCATAATCCCGTACACCGGCGCTTTCCCCGATGATCTCATCGATCAGCTTTTCCACGTACTGCCGCTGTACCCCCAGGGTAGCCGGCATGGAGAGGAAGTCGCAATAGGCGCATTTCCTCTCGCAAAATGGAATATGGATGTACAGCTCCAGCTTCTTTTTATCACTCATCGTCCAATTTCAGCACGCTCATAAACGCCTTCTGAGGAATTTCCACATTTCCGATCTGGCGCATGCGCTTCTTTCCTTCCTTCTGCTTTTCCAGAAGCTTTCTCTTTCTGGAAATATCTCCTCCGTAACACTTGGCCAGCACGTCTTTTCTCATGGCCTTCACCGTCTCTCTGGCGATGATCTTGCCCCCCACCGCCGCCTGGATGGGAATCTCAAACAAATGTCTGGGAATTTCCTCCTTCAGCTTCTCGCACATTTTCCGTCCTCTGTCATAGGCAGATCCGGCAAATACGATAAAGGACAGGGCGTCCACCTCTTCCTTATTTACCAGGATGTCCAGCTTCACCAGTTCGGAACGCTCGTAGCCCTTCAGCTCATAGTCAAAGGAGGCATAGCCTCTGGACCGGGATTTCAGGGCGTCGAAGAAGTCATAAATAATTTCATTCAGAGGAAGCTCATATTTCAGCAGCGCCCTGGTGCCCTCAATGTATTCCATTCCCAGGTAATTTCCCCGCCTCTCCTGGCAGAGCTGCATGATGGCTCCCACATACTCGGAGGTAACCATGATCTCCGCACTGACAATGGGCTCCTCCATGTATTCGATCTCCGACGGATCGGGAAGGTTGGAAGGATTGGTCAGCTCGATCATCTCTCCGTTGGTTTTGTGAACCCGGTAGATAACGCCGGGGGCCGTAGTCACCAGATCCAAATTGTACTCCCTCTCCAGCCTCTCTTCGATGATGTCCAGATGGAGCAGGCCAAGGAAGCCGCAGCGGAAGCCGAAGCCCAAAGCCAGCGATGTCTCCGGTTCGAAGAACAGGGACGCGTCATTGAGCTGAAGCTTTTCCAGGGCATCCCGCAGATCCGGATATTTGGCGCTGTCCGCCGGATACAGACCGCAGTATACCATGGGCGTTACCTTCTTATAGCCGGGCAGGGGCTCCCTGCAGGGATTGTCCCGGTCCGTAATGGTATCTCCCACTCTGGTATCCCGCACATTCTTGATGCTGGCGGTGACATAGCCCACCATGCCGGCAGAAAGCTCATCGCAGGGAATGAACTGGCCTGCGCCGAAGTATCCCACTTCCACTACGTCAAAAGAGGCTCCCGTAGCCATGAGCTTTATGGGAGTTCCCTTTTTGACCGTACCGTTTTTCACCCGGCAGAATACAATCACGCCCCGATAGGAATCGTACAGGGAATCAAAAATCAGCGCCTGAAGGGGAGCCTCCGGATCTCCCTCCGGTGCCGGAATCTTCCGCACAATGGCTTCCAGCACTTCTTCCACGTTCTCTCCCGTCTTGGCAGAAATTCTGGGGGCGTCGTGAGCCTCCAGACCGATCACATCCTCGATCTCGGCTGCCACCCGGTCCGGATCCGCACTGGGCAGGTCGATCTTATTGATCACCGGGAATACGTCCAGATCATGGTCCAGAGCCAGATATACGTTGGCAAGGGTCTGAGCCTCGATTCCCTGGGCGGCGTCCACCACCAGGATAGCGCCGTCGCAGGCCGCCAAGCTTCTGGAAACCTCATAGTTGAAATCCACCTGGCCGGGAGTGTCGATCAGGTTGAAAATATACTCCTCCCCGTCTTTCGCTTTGTAGACGGTACGCACGGCCTGAGCCTTGATCGTAATGCCTCTTTCCCGCTCCAGATCCATGTTGTCCAGGACCTGGGACTGCATTTCCCGGCTGGTGAGCAGCCCGGTCCGCTCGATGATCCGATCCGCCAGAGTGGACTTTCCGTGGTCTATATGAGCGATGATACAAAAGTTTCTGATTTTGCTCTGGTCAATTGACATAAATTCTCTTCCTCTTTCATGGGATGTTTTCCTGTAAGGAGCCGCCGCCCTGAGAAAATCAGGCTTTCCGGCGGCTCGCAGCTATACAATAACATACCATTTTTTTAAT
>CALWEP010000009.1 GCA_944377325.1 uncultured Lachnospiraceae bacterium | reverse complement strand
CGTAATAAGCTCTCAGGTACATCTCCTTGATCTCGCTCATCAGCGGGTATCTGGGGTTCGCACCGGTACACTGGTCATCAAATGCATTTTCAACCATTTCGTCCAGGGTGTCAAGGAAATATTTCTCATCTACGCCGTAGTCCTTGATGGTGGCCTTGATTCCCACAGCCTTCTTTAATTCCTCGATCTTCTCGATCAGCTTCTTCACAGCCTCATCGTCATCCTTTGCCTGGATGCCGCAGAACCGTGCGCACTCTGCGTATCTCGCCTTTGCGTGAGGATACTCATACTGCGGGAACGTACCCATCTTGGTGGGAACCTCTGCGGAGTTGTACTCTACGATCATGGAAATCAGCAGGGCGTTGGCAACGCCGTGGGGCAGGTGGTGATATGCGCCCAGCTTGTGAGCCATGGAGTGGCACAGTCCCAGGAAGGCGTTGGCAAATGCCATACCTGCCATGCAGGAAGCGTCGGCCATCTTCTGACGGGCCTGTACGTTGCTGCCGTCGCTGTAGGCGGTGGGCAGATAATCGAATACGTTCTTCATGGCCTTCAGTGCCAGACCGTCGGTGTAGTCCGTAGCCATAATGGATGCGTAAGCCTCCAGAGCGTGGGTCAGCACGTCTACGCCGGAAGCGCTGGTCAGACCCTTGGGCTGGCTCATCATATTGTCCGTATCCACAATTGCCATGTTGGGCAGAAGCTCATAGTCAGCCAGCGGATATTTCACGCCGCTCTCCTGATCGGTAATAACGGCGAAGGGAGTTACCTCGGAACCGGTACCGGAGGAGGTGGGGATGGCTACGAAGTAAGCCTTCTCTCCCATCTTCGGGAAGGTGTACACACGCTTGCGGATATCCATGAAGCGCATTGCCATATCCTGGAAGTCCACTTCCGGATGCTCGTACATTACCCACATGATCTTGGCTGCGTCCATAGCGGATCCGCCGCCCAGAGCGATGATCACATCCGGCTGGAAAGCGTTCATAGCCTTTGCTCCGGCCTGTGCGTTTGCCAGAGTGGGATCGGGCTGTACATCGGAAAATACGGTGTATACGATTCCCAGCTCATCCAGCTTGTCGGTGATCGGCTTGGTATATCCGTTCATATATAAGAAGCTGTCGGTTACCAGGAAAGCTCTCTTCTTTCCAAGTACGTCTCTTAATTCATTTAATGCAACCGGCATGCAGCCCTTCTTAAAGTATACCTTCTGAGGCGCTCTGAACCACAGCATATTCTCTCTCCTCTCCGCTACGGTCTTAATATTCAGCAAGTGCTTGATTCCTACGTTCTCAGAAACGGAGTTGCCGCCCCAGGATCCGCAGCCCAGTGTAAGGGACGGAGCCAGCTTGAAGTTGTAAAGGTCTCCGATACCGCCGTGGGAGGACGGAGTGTTCACAAGAATACGGCAGGTCTTCATGGCAGCCGCATGCTTCGCCATTTTCTCCTTCTCATTTACATTGATGTACAGGGAAGAGGTATGGCCGTATCCGCCGTCTGCCACCAGTCTCTCAGCCTTGGCAAGCGCCTCGTCAAAATCTTTGGCTTTGTACATAGCCAGTACGGGAGACAGCTTCTCATGGGCAAATTCCTCGGAAATGTCCACGGACTCAACCTCACCGATCAGGATCTTGGTGGATTCCGGAACGGTAACGCCTGCCAGAGCGGCGATCTTGTAAGCCGGCTGGCCAACGATCTTCGCATTCAGGGCGCCGTTGATAATGATGGTTTTTCTCACCTTATCCAGCTCTTCCGGATTTAAGAAGTAGCAGCCTCTGTCCCGGAATTCCTTCTTCACTGCCTCATAAACGGGAGCCAGCACGGTTACGGACTGCTCGGATGCGCAGATCATGCCGTTGTCAAAAGTCTTGGAATGAATGATGGAGTTCACTGCCAGTCTCACATCCGCCGTATCGTCGATGATAACCGGGGTGTTTCCTGCTCCTACGCCTAAAGCGGGCTTTCCGGAGGAGTAAGCTGCTTTTACCATGCCCGGGCCGCCGGTTGCCAGGATGGTGTCAGAACCTCTCATAACCTCGTTGGTCAGCTCCAGAGACGGAACGTCGATCCATCCGATGATTCCCTCCGGCGCTCCTGCCTTCACGGCAGCGTCCAGAACTACCTTGGCTGCTGCGATGGTGCAGTTCTTTGCACGGGGATGGGGAGAGATGATGATGGCATTTCTTGTTTTCAGGGCGATCAGGCTCTTGAAGATCGCTGTGGAGGTGGGGTTGGTAGTGGGAATAACTGCGGCAATCAGTCCCAGAGGCTCGGCGATCTTCTTGATGCCGAAGGACTTGTCTGCCTCAATTACTCCGCAGGTCTTGGTATCCTTGTACGCATTGTAAATGTACTCTGCGGCATAGTGGTTCTTTGTGATCTTATCCTCCACTACGCCCATTCCGGTCTCCTCTACTGCCATTTTGGCCAGCGGGATTCTCATCTGGTTTGCAGCCTTAGCCGCCTCAAAGAAGATCTTGTCCACCTGCTCCTGGGTGTACGTCGCAAAGATCTTCTGCGCTTCTCTCATCGCTTTCATTTTTGCGATCAGCGCGTCCACATTGTCGATGATTTCTGGTACCTGTACTGCCTTTTCCTTTGCCATGATTCATCCTCCTACTTTTTACTGGTTTCTATCAGGTTTCATTGGATTCGTTATTTATTTAACGATTTTATTATAGCTTACCGTTAAAAAAATGTCAATTGTGGGAAATGTGGATATTTCCTCCCGTATTCCGTTTTTTTTGTTTATTTTCCCGGCACCCCTGCGTTCTCCCGCAGAAACCGGCAGTTAATCTATCTTTTCCTCCTCCCCTTCTCCCGGATAAAGAAGGAAATATTTACGGAACCGGGGAAAAAGAAGTTTTGTCTTTTTTACATTTTATTATGAAAATTACATTTTTATTGTCTATTTTTTAACAATTTCTCATCTGCAGCAATAAAAAAAGCCGGAAGCATCTGCTCCCGACTGTTTTCTTTTTATTATTGTCCCGGAATCACCGGTACGGCCCCCTGGGGCACCGGGCAGTAGTATCCGCTCTTTGTTTTCTTTTCAAACTCCGCTCTGGCTTCCTTCAGAAGCTCCGGATTTTCGTAAAGATCCATGGCCGCCGCGGCAATGACTTTTCCTGCAGTAATCACGCTCTTATGGCCGATGGAGGTACGGCCGCAGGACACGTTCTGCCAGCTGTGTCCGGGGGATCCGGATACAAAGGAGGCCACGTTGATCTGCGCCGTAGGCGTCAGCCAGCTCACGTCTCCCACATCCGTAGAGCCCGCCCTCTGTCTGTCGCTGTAATGATAGGGAATCAGGAAATCATTCATAGCTCTTGTGCCGTGCTCCGACTTCTCGTCCACAAATTCGGCGATCGCTTCGTCCTCATCACAGGCAGCTCCGGGAAGCTCATCCGACTTCACTTCAATCGATTCCATCAGCTTCCCTGCATAGTCCATTTCTTCATCCGTATAGGAGGGCACTCCCACCTGGCTGAAGTTATCCCAGAGCAGCTGTTCCAGCACCCGGTTGGGCACCGTATTGGAGCAGCCGTCAATAAACTGCCGGCGCACTTCCGTCTCCGTCATCATGGCAGCCGCCTGAGCGATCTTATCCACTCGGGCCTGAAGGGCCAAGGCATCCTTGGCCAGCTTGGAGCGGACCATATAAAGCACTCTCGCATGGGGCTGGACCACGTTGGGAGAATTTCCGCCGGCGTCGGTTATGGCATAATGAATCCGGGCGGAATCCGGCATATGCTCCCGAAGAAACTGAACCCCCATGTTCATGATCTCCACCGCATCCAGGGCAGACCGGCCGAATTCCGGAGCGCCGGAGGCGTGGGAAGCGATTCCCTTGAAAATATATTCTGTCTGAATGCAGGTATTGCAGGTTCCGCTGGTCACCTGGTTCACGTCAGAGGGATGCCAGGTAAGCGCCCCGTCCAGTTCCTTCCAGATTCCGTCTCTGGCCATAAACGCTTTTGACGCTCCCCCTTCCTCTCCGGGACAGCCGTAAAAGATCACCGTACCGTGACCTTCCCCTTTTCTCTCCAGATATTTTTTCACCGCAAAAGCCGCAGCCATGGAACCGGCTCCCAGCATATTGTGACCGCAGCCGTGACCGCAGCCGTCCTTTACCAGCTCTTCCCGAACCACAGCTCCCGCCTTCTGAGACAGGCCGCTGAGGGCGTCGTACTCGGCCAGAATACCGATTACCGGCTTTCCCGAACCGTAGACCGCCTTAAATGCCGTCTCGATGCCGGCCACCGGCGTCTCCACCTGAAAGCCCTCCTCCTTCAGGACCTGACAATACAGCTTCGCCGACTGAAATTCCATCAGAGACAGCTCCGCAAATTCCCACACCTTGTCAGAAACGTGCGTGATCACGTCCTGCTTCTCGTCGATATAATCCAAACATTCCTTTTTTAACCCGTCCATGACGCCGCCTCCTAATAGAGCACTTTTCCAAGGAATTCCTTCGTTCTGGGATTCTGAGGATTTCCGAAAATTTCCTCCGGAGTTCCCTTTTCCGCAATAATTCCTCCGTCCATAAAGAATACCCGGTCGGATACCTCTCTGGCAAAGCCCATCTCATGGGTAACGATTACCGTAGTCATTCCCGTCTTTACCAGTTCCTTGATAACGGCCAGCACCTCGCCCACCATTTCC
>CALWEP010000008.1 GCA_944377325.1 uncultured Lachnospiraceae bacterium | reverse complement strand
CCTCATCCGCTATGGAATACAGCGTTTTCCCGCTGCTGGATGCCACCAGATAGGAGGCGTTGTTCACTTCCTCCTCACATCTGGGGATAAACAGCCCTTTCTCCAGATCCACATCAAAAACCGTAATGCCTTTTGCCTTTCCTGTATAGGAATAGGAACCGACATAAGCCATGTATTTGCCTTTCATACCGTCAATCCTCCTGCTTTTTCTTTCGGAAATACCGAGTCCTGTTAGGTATCATTATCTACTTTTTCCATATTATTGTCAATCGTTACCTCCCGGAAAATGAAGATGAAATATTACTGTTGACACCAGGGGGATTTCCTGTATAATGAATCTTGCCGTTTGTTTATTATTACTAAACTTTAAGATTAATAATATATACCTTGCCGGGAACGGAAATCTCCGTTTCCCGCCGGCTTGCAAAGGAGGAAACACATGCAGATCGGAAACAGGCTCAGGGAGCTCCGCATACTGAAGGGGCTTACTCAGGAAGAGCTGGCAGACCGGGCGGAGCTGTCCAAAGGATTCATCTCCCAGGTGGAGCGGGATCTCACCTCCCCGTCCATCGCCACTCTCATGGACATCCTTCAGTGCCTGGGAACCTCTGTCAGTGAGTTTTTCAGTGAGGCTCCGGAAGAGCAGATCGTCTTCGGCCGCCAGGACTACTTTGAGAAATACGATTCGGACCTGAAAAACGAAATCAAATGGATCATCCCCAACGCCCAGAAAAACACCATGGAGCCCATTCTTCTCACTCTGGAAGCAGGCGGCTCCACCTGTCCGGACAATCCCCACGAAGGAGAAGAATTCGGCTACGTCCTTCAGGGCTCCGTGACCATCCGTCTGGGCAGCCGGGTCTACAAGGCAAAAAAAGGGGAATCCTTTTACTTTACGGCCGATAAGCCTCACCAGCTTTCCAGCCGGTCGGGAGCTCTGCTCATCTGGGTCAGCTCGCCCCCCAGCTTCTAATCAAGTATACATTCAGGAGGAAAACTATTATGGAACATCCGCTTATTGATCTGGTCAATATTTCCAAGACCTTTGACAATACCATGGTTCTGGACGACCTGTGCCTGTCCGTAAAGGAAAACACCTTCGTGACCCTGCTGGGGCCGTCCGGCTGCGGCAAGACCACTCCCCTGCGCATTATCGGCGGTTTCGAAAAGCCGGATACGGGAAAGGTGATCTTTGACGGCCAGGACATTACCAATCTGCCGCCCAACAAGCGGCAGCTGAATACGGTTTTCCAGAAATACGCCCTGTTCACCCATATGACCATTGCAGAAAACATCGCCTTCGGGCTGAAAATCAAAAACAAGCCGAAGGCCTATATCGATGACAAAATCAAATACGCTCTCAAGCTGGTCAATCTGGACGGCTTTGAAAACCGCAGCGTAGCGTCCCTGTCCGGCGGCCAGCAGCAGCGGATCGCCATCGCCAGGGCCATTGTAAACGAGCCCCGGGTGCTTCTTCTGGACGAGCCTCTGGGCGCCCTGGATTTAAAACTGCGCCAGGATATGCAGTACGAGCTGATCCGGCTGAAAAACGAGCTGGGCATCACCTTCATCTATGTGACCCATGACCAGGAAGAGGCCCTTACCATGTCCGATACCATCGTAGTCATGAACCAGGGATATATTCAGCAGATGGGATCTCCGGAGCAGATCTACAACGAACCGGAAAATGCCTTTGTGGCTGACTTCATCGGAGAAAGCAACATTGTTCCCGGCACCATGATCCGGGATGAGCTGGTGGAGATTTTCGGCGCCCGCTTTGCCTGCGTAGACAAGGGCTTCGGCGTCAACCGGCCGGTGGACGTGGTCATCCGTCCCGAGGATATCGACCTGGTAGAGCCGGAAAAGGGGACGCTCACCGGCGTATGCACCCACCTGATCTTCAAGGGCGTTCATTATGAAATGGAAGTAACCACCCCCGACGGCTTTGAGTGGCTGGTTCATTCCACGGACATGTGTCCTGTGGGAAAACAGGTGGGCATCCATGTGGATCCCTTTGACATCCAGATCATGAATAAACCGGAATCGGAGGACGAGGAGGCAGTGGGAGTCAATGAATAAAAACGCATCACGTTTTCTGGCGGGGCCCTACATCATCTGGATGATAGGCTTTACCGTTATCCCGCTCATTATGATCATTCTGTACTGCCTGACTGACGGAGACGGCGCCTTTACTCTGGCCAATGTGGCCGCCATTGCCACTCCGGAGCACCGCAAGGCGCTGTTCCTCTCTCTGGGGCTTTCTCTGGTCAGCACCCTGATCTGTCTGGTCATGGCCTACCCTCTGGCGCTGATCCTTCGAAAGCGCAACGTGGGTCAGGGCAGCTTTATCGTATTTATATTTATTCTTCCCATGTGGATGAACTTCCTGCTGCGCACCATGGCATGGCAGACGCTGCTGGAAAAAAACGGCGTGATCAACGGAATCCTTTCCGCTCTTCACCTGCCGAACCTGGCCATTATCAATACTCCCTGGGCCATCATTCTGGGCATGGTCTACAACTTCCTGCCCTTTATGGTCCTTCCTATTTATAATGTGCTGATCAAAATCGACGACGATGTGATCAACGCCGCCCAGGATCTGGGAGCCAGCACGGCCCAGACCATTACAAAGATTCTGATCCCCTTAAGCCTGCCCGGCATTATCAGCGGGATCAACATGGTCTTTGTTCCGGCCCTGACTACCTTTGTAATCTCCAACCTCCTGGGGGGAAGCAAGATCCTGCTGATCGGAAATGTGATCGAGCAGGAATTCACCAAGGGAAGCAACTGGCATCTGGGCTCCGGCCTTTCTCTGGTTCTCATGTTCTTCATCCTGGTGAGCATGGCCCTGATGGCCAAATATGACAAAGAAGGGGAGGGCACTGCGTTCTGATGAATGATTCAAAATTAAAACGGTTTTTTCAGGACTTCTACCTGGTATTTGTCCTTATTTTTCTGTACGCCCCCATCCTCACCATGATGGTCCTGTCCTTCAATTCTTCCAAGTCCAGAACGGACTGGGGCGGTTTTACTCTGGACTGGTACCGTCAGATGTTCCAGAGTTCCTCCATTATGGACGCTCTGTACAATACTCTGCTGATCGCCTTTATCTCCGCTCTTGCGGCAACCATCCTGGGAACCGTAGCGGCAATCGGCATCAATCAGATGAAACGGCTGCCCCGCAGCATTGCCATGGGCGTAAACAACATTCCCATGCTGAACTCGGAGATCGTAACCGGAATTTCTCTTATGCTGGCTTTTCTGGCCTTCGGTATTTCCCTGGGCTTTAAGACCATTCTGCTGTCGCACATTACCTTCTGTGTGCCCTATGTGATCCTAAGCGTCATGCCTAAGCTGAAGCAGACCAGCCGCTATACCTACGAAGCCGCCATGGACCTGGGAGCCGGTCCGGTAGAGGCGTTTTTCAAGGTAGTCCTGCCGGACATCATGCCCGGAGTGCTTTCCGGCTTCCTGCTGGCCTTTACCATGTCCCTGGATGATTTCATCATCACCCACTTTACCAGGGGCGCCGGAATCAATACTCTGTCCACCCTGATTTACAGCGAAGTCCGCCGGGGCATCAAGCCTTCCATGTACGCTCTGTCCACGATCATTTTCCTCACGGTGCTGGCGCTGCTTCTCATCACCAATTTTTCACCGGAAAAATCCCCGGCCTCCGGCGAAAAGGAAAAGGCAGGGCGGAGCCGCAGGGAAACGGCCCGGCGCATTCTGCTGGTAGCTGCCTCCTTCTGCGTGATCGCAGCCGTATCCTTCACCACCTACAGCCACTATGCGGCGGCACGCTCCAACGAGCTGTACGTGTATAACTGGGGGGAGTACATCGACGAGACGGTGATCGAAGACTTCGAAAAGGAAACCGGCATCCACGTGATCTATGACCTGTTTGAAACCAATGAGGAAATGTACCCGGTGATCGAGGCGGGCGGCGTCGCCTACGATGCGGTCTGTCCCTCTGATTACATGATCCAGAAGATGATCGAAAATGATCTGCTGGCAGAGATCAACTTTGACAATATTCCAAATATCAGCCAGATCGACCCTGAATATATGGAGCGTTCCCGTTCCTTCGACCCGGAAAACCGTTACTCCGTTCCCTACACCTGGGGTACCGTGGGAATTCTCTATAACGATAAGCTGGTGGAAAAGCTGGGAGCGGAGCCGCCGGACAGCTGGATGGACCTGTGGGACGAAAAATTCTCCGGCGAAATCCTGATGCAGGACAGCGTAAGAGATGCTTTTATGTGCGCCCTGAAGGGCCTGGGCTATTCTCTGAACTCCACCGATCCGGATGAGCTGAACCAGGCCAAAGATCTGCTGATCCGCCAGAAGCCTCTGATCCAGGCCTACGTCATCGATCAGGTCCGGGATAAAATGCTGGGAGGCGAAGCTGCCGTGGGCGTCATTTATTCCGGAGAAATGCTCTACCTTCAGGAACTCGCGGAAGGAAAGGATTTTAACTTGGAGTACGTGATCCCCAAGGAGGGAACCAACCTCTGGATCGATTCCTGGGTCATTCCCAAAAACGCCAAAAACAAGGAAAACGCGGAGAAGTGGATCGATTTCCTATGCCGCCCTGATATTGCAAAACGCAACTTCGAATACATCACCTACGCTACGCCCAACAGAGGGGCTTTTGAGATGCTGGATGAGGAGCTGCAGCAGAACAAGGCGGTATTCCCCGACTGGGATTCCCTTACCAACGCGGAGGTATACCGGTACCTGGGAGATGAGGCCGACAGCATCTACAATGAGCTGTGGAAAGAAGTGAAATCCAACTGACCGCTTTACCGCATATCTGAACCTGGGAGTGAAGACGCATGAAATACAAAATCGGAACAGTCGCCCGGCTTTTGGGAGTTTCCCCGGAAGCCCTGCGGCTGTATGAAAGAAACGGAATCCTGAAATCCTCCGTCAAAGACGCGGAAAACGGATACCGATATTACAGCCGCCTGGATATCACCGCTCTCATGCGGGCCAGAGCCTATCACCAGTACGGCTTTTCCATGAAAGAGACGGAGGCTCTGATCAATTCCGACGATGTGGCGTATGTTCGGGAGGAATATGAGAGCCGGGCCCTCCGGCTGGAGGAAGAAATCCGCAGGAAGCAGCTGATTCTGGGCTGCTTAAAGCAGGCATCTTCCCTGCTGGACCGCATTCCGTCTGAGCTTTGGACCATCCGCCGGGAAACCTGTCCCGGCATTTTCCGTCTGGAGTTTATGAAAGGAGACGAACTGATTCTGTCCCCTGACCAGCAGGAGCTGTTTCCCCAGTGGGTTGCCATGGCCCCCTTTGCCTTTCCCTCTCAGCGCAACAGCTGGAAAGCCCTTTTGGAGGGGAGGGACGAGAGCTACTCCGCCCTGGGGATCATGAAAGAAGACGCCGCCGCCCTGGATATGCCCGGAGCCCTTCAGGCAGGAACCTATTTTCCTCCCTCTCCCTGTCTGTACACCGTGATAGAAATCTCAGCCGAAAACTCCTCCTGCGTTCAATACCTGGCGCATTTAAAGGACTATGTGAACCGCCATGGAATAGCTGCCGCCGGAGACCCGGTATGCCGCACCTTTCTCTCCATGAACAAGCGGGAAAACTACCGCCGTTTCCGTCAGGTATGGCTGCCGATCCGGGAAAGGGAACGGCCTTCCCGTTCTTGACTTTACACAAGGTTTAAGGCTTATAATTTTTCTTAAATAACCTAAGGTGAGGAGTGATCGTTTCAAATGGCACAGTGGAAGAAAGCCCTGGTTCTGTTCGGGCAGTTTTTTAAATTCGGATGCTTTACCTTCGGAGGAGGATGGAGCATTGTGGCGCAGATGCAGAAGCTCTATGTGGAGGAAGAGAAAACCATCACCAGTCAGGAGCTTCTGGATATTACCAGCGTCGGCCGCAGCCTTCCGGGCACCATGATCGGCAACGTAGCCATGCTTTACGGCTACCGGGTGGGCGGCATCCTCTGCGGAATCGCCTGCGTCATAGCCATGATCACTCCGCCCATGATCATCCTGTCTCTGATCACCTATTTTTACACCCTGTTCAGGGAAAATATCTGGGTGATGAACGCCATGACCGGAGTTCGGGCCGCCATCGTCCCCATCATCGCCAGCGCCGCCATCAATATGGTAAAGGGCGCGTTCCGTTTCCCCCCCTGCTATATCCTCACGGCAGTCGCCTTTGTCCTCTATCTGTTCTTCGGCGTAGGATGTGCGGAACTGGTGGTCATCGGAATCATCGGGGGAATTCTGATCTGTGAATATTACGAGAGAAGGGAGCTGAAAAACAATGATCGCAGTGCTGCTT
>CALWEP010000007.1 GCA_944377325.1 uncultured Lachnospiraceae bacterium | reverse complement strand
ATTAAAGAAATAACAGGAGAGGAATATGGAACCGATCTTAACCATAGAAAATCTGAAAACATCATTTATGACCAGCAACGGCGAGGTTCAGGCGGTCCGCGGCGTGAGCTTTTCCGTAGGCAGAGGCGAGATCGTCGGTCTGGTGGGCGAATCCGGAAGCGGCAAAAGCGTCACATCCATGTCCATTCTGCGGCTGCTGGCGGATACGGCGAAAATCAAGGAAGGAAAGATTCTGTTTGAGGGAGAGGACCTGACCAAGTGCAGCAAGGCCCGGATGAGAAAAAGCCGAGGAGGCAAAATTTCCATGATCTTTCAGGATCCCATGTCTTCCCTCAATCCTTTGATTCCGGTGGGAAAGCAGGTGGGAGAGATGATCCGCATTCACCATCCGGAAAAAAGCAAGGAGGAAATCCGCAGAGAAGTGCTGGAACTGTTTTCCGGAGTGAGGATTCCGGAGCCGGAAAAGCGGTACGGATCCTTTCCCCACGAATTTTCCGGAGGAATGCGTCAGAGAGTGATGATTGCCATGGCCCTGGCAAACCGGCCGGAACTGCTGATTGCCGACGAGCCTACCACGGCTTTGGACGTGACGATCCAGGATCAGATCCTGAAGCAGTTAAGAGAGCTGGAGAAGCAGTTCGGCACCAGCATCATTTTTATCACCCATGATCTGGGTGTGGTGGCGGAGCTCTGTGACCGTGTAATCGTCCTTTACGGCGGCCTGGTTATGGAGGAGGCTGCCATAGATGATATTTTTGAACGTCCCAGACACCCTTATACTCTGGGGCTGCTCGCTTCCATCCCGTCGGTGGATCAGGATAAAAGCCGGAGGCTCCAGCCCATTCCCGGCTCTCCGCCGGATATGACGAAGCCGCCGGAGGGCTGTCCGTTTGCTCCCCGCTGCAGATATGCCAGACGGGTCTGCGCCGAGGAGCTTCCTGAGATGACGGAGGTAGGAACGGGCCATTATTCCCGCTGCTGGCTGCTGGATCCGGAAGCTCCTGCGGAAAACAATCCCTTCTGCGGGAAGAGAGGAGAGAGCCATGAGTGAGACAGCTATGCTGGAAGTGAAAAATCTGACCAAGCACTTTAAGGCGGGAAGAGGCCAGGAGGTGCATGCCGTAGACAATGTGAGCTTTGTGCTGGAAAAGGGAAAGACCCTGGGGCTGGTGGGAGAGTCGGGCTGCGGAAAGTCCAGCTGCGCCAGAACGGTGATCCGGATCTATGACCCCACTGACGGAACCATCATTCTGGACGGCCGGGACATTACCCATATGAGCCAGAGAGAGCTGAAGCCCCTGCGGAGAAAGATGCAGATGATCTTTCAGGATCCTTACGCTTCCCTTAACGCCAGGATGACGGTGCGCGATATTATTGCCGAGCCGCTGCTGGCCCACGGGATTATAAAAAAGAAGGACCAGGCCAATGAGCTGGTATATCCCATGCTGGAGCGGGTGGGACTGACGAAAGAGCATGCCAACCGGTATGCCCATGAATTTTCCGGCGGGCAGAGACAGCGGGTGGGAATTGCCAGGGCATTGATCCTTCAGCCGGAGCTGGTGATCTGTGACGAACCCATTTCCGCCCTGGACGTATCCATTCAGGCTCAGGTTATTAATCTGCTGAAAGATTTCCAGGAGGAAAAGGGAGTATCCTATCTGTTTATTGCTCATGATCTGTCCATGGTGCGCTACGTTTCCGATGACGTGGGAGTGATGTACCTGGGGCAGCTGGTGGAGGTCTGTGAATCAGATGAGATTTACAAAAATCCCCTTCATCCTTACACCAAGGGACTTCTGGGAAGTATTCCCATTGCGGATCCCAAGCTGGCCAGGGCAAAGGAGAAGAGCAGCATAGAGGGCGATATTCCCAGCCCCATTGCTCCGCCTTCCGGCTGCCGCTTCCATACCAGATGCCCTTATGCGAAGCCGGTGTGCAGGGAGCAGGCGCCGGTGATGAAGGATGCCGGGGCGGGACATATGGTGGCCTGCCATCTGTATGAATAAGAAAAAGGTGGAAACGGCCTGAAAAGGCTGTGGAAATAAATAAAAAAAGGAGGAGTTCGATTATGAAAAAGAAACTCACTGCAGTGCTGGCTTTAGGCCTGGCCTGCGCGGCTGTACTGACGGGATGCGGCGGAGGCGGCAGCGAAACGGAGCCGCAGACCATCGGAGAGCCTACGACGGCGGCTGAGGCAGAGACAGAGACGGAGGCGGCGGAGCCTACGGGAGCCCAGGAGCTGACCTTTGTGCTCAATAATGAGCCGGACAGCCTGGATCCGTCTTACACAAACAATTCCTTTGCATCCCCGTTCCTGACCAATCTGTTCGAGGGTCTGGTAACCTATGATGAAAAGGGAGAGCTGGCCCCCGGAAACGCGGAGTCCTGGGAAGCCAACGATGACATGACCGTTTATACCTTCCACCTGAGAGAGGGTCTGAAATGGAGCGACGGCACACCGCTGACAGCGGAGGATTACGTTTATTCCGCCCTCCATGTAATGACTCCCACCACTACTTCGCAGTATGTGAACATGATGACGGACTATATCATGAACGGCCAGGAATACTATGACGGTCAGGTGCCGGCGGAAGAAGTGGGAGTAAAGGCCCTGGATGAAAATACGGTGGAATACACGCTGAAGCAGCCTACGCCTTTCTTTGTGGACGTGGCCAGCATGTGGGTATATGCTCCGGTGCAGAAGGCTACGGTAGAGGCCAACGGGGACAAATGGTCCACCGCAGCCGATACCTATGTGAGCAACGGACCGTTTAAGGTGTCCGAGATTAACATGGGCGAGAGCGTTGTTCTCACCAAAAACGAAAATTACTGGAATGCGGAAAATGTAACCCTGGAGAAGCTGACCTTCCGCTATATTCTGGATCTGTCCACGGCTCTGACCGCCTATGAGAACGGTGAGGTGGACGGCGTGAGAAACATTCCTGCCGGCGATATCGCCCGCCTGAAGGCGGAAGGCGCGGGCACCCATACCGCCAACGTATACGGTACGGTATACTACAACATCAACTGCCAGAAAGAACCCTTCAACAATCCTCTGGTCCGCAAGGCTCTGAACCTGGCCATTGACCGTGAGTCCCTGATCAACAATGTGGCCCAGCTGGACGCTCAGCCGGCTTACAGCATTCTGGCTCCCGGCTATGTGGTGGACGGGACGGATATTCTGGAGGGACGGTCTGACTATGAGATGACTCCGGGAGCGAATGCGGAAGCTGCTCAGGCTGCTCTGGCTGAGGCCGGCTATCCCGGCGGAGAAGGCTTCCCCACAGTTCAGCTCTCCTTCTACTCCGACGATACGGTAAAGAAGGTGGCGGAAGCCATCAAGGAGATGTGGGAGACCAATCTGGGAATCAAGGTGGAAGTGACTTCCGCAGAGTGGGCCGTATTCTACAGCGCCGTGCAGGCCGGAGATTATGAAGTGGCTGCCATGGGCTGGAGCGCCGACTATGTAAACCCCATGAGCTTCCTTCCTCTGCTGGCTACGGGAGACGTGACCAACACCTCCTTCTACAGCAATCCCGATTATGACGCCCTGGTGGAGCAGGCTAAGGTGGAGAGCGATCCCCAGAAGTTTGCCGAACTGGTGAGACAGGCGGACGAGACCGCATCCTCCGAATATCCGGTTATGCCGCTGTACTACAAGGCAGATACTTATCTGCTCAAGGACTATGTGACCGGCGTTTATATGGATTCCTCCACCCACCTGTTCTTTAAGAACGCAAAGGTGTCAAAATAGGACGGACCATGAAGTGCATAATAACCACAAGGGGACTGGGGGATATGGTCTTTGACCTGTTCCCTGAGCTTGCCCCGATCACGGCGGAAAATTTTGCAAAAACGGCGGAAAGCGGGTTTTATGACGGGCTTGCCTGGTGCCGGATCGTAAAGGACTATGTGATTCAGGCCGGTTCGCCGGACAATGACATTATGACGGACAGCAACTGGCACATCAAAGGCGAATTTGAGGAAAACGGAATACATAATCCCATTCTTCACAGGCGGGGCGCCATTTCCATGGCCAGGGATGACGGCTATGATACGGCCGGAACACAGTTCTTTGTGGTCCACCGGGACGCTTATAAGCTGGACGGCCGGTATGCGGCCTTCGGCCAGCTGACGGAAGGCTTTGACGTGCTGGACCGAATTGCTGAAATGCCGACCTACGGGCCGGAGACGTGGAATAAACCGGTGAATATGCCGGTAATTGAAAAGATCCGGATTGTAAGATAAGCGGGATGACACCAATGCGGAAGCACAGAATGCGGGGGCTGATCAGGCTCCCGTATCCTGTGCTTTTTTGTATGGAGAGATTGTGATATAATGACTCTGGCGGAGAGGAGGCGTAAAGAGTGAGAAATGGGGTTAGAATATGCGCAGCTGCTTCTTTGGGGGCCGCGTTTTTGCTCTTTTCCCCTGCTTCGGCATGGGGAGTCTGCCGGGAAGAGACGGAGAGAGGCCCGGGTGCGGCCCTTGAGAACCGGGAGGCAGAGGAGATTTCTCCGGACGGAATGGCAGTCTGGCAGGAAGCCCAGGAGAAGCAGAGACGGCTGACTGAAATCGAGGCGGACCTGGAAGGATGCTGGTCGGTAACGGTTCTCGGACTGGAAGCGGGAGAGTCATTTTCCGGGACGGCCTGTTTTGAAAATTTGGGTACGGAGGAAATGACGGGAAAGATTTCTCTGACAGAAGGGCAGAGGAACAAGGAATATCTGTTTCAGGACAGCCGGATTCTGGAAAGACAGGAGGAAGGGGAAAGAGAAACGGTTCTGGAGCCGGAGAAATGGAGAGAACTGACGGAGGGGCTGGCGGACAGAACCACCTATGACCTGGACTATGTAAAAAGCCTGCGGATTGTGAGCCGGGAAGACGGGAGCAGGGAGCTCTCCTATGAGCTCAGCCGGGAACAGGCCGCACAATGGGCGGAGCCGGTTCTCAGACAGGCTCTTTCGGAAAAAGGACTGAGCCTGCCGGAGGGAAGCGGGTGGCTGACTTTGGACAGGGTGACGGGAGATCTGACGGTGAACGATGGCGGATATATGACGGTGGACCGCCTCCGGGCCTCCGGTTTTGCTGCCTCCGGCAGCCTGAAAGCCGGTCTGGAATTTGAAATTTCAATTGTATACAAATAAATATAAAAAGCATTGTTTTTTTTGCTGAAGACGGATAAAATGAAAATGATGGGAAAGGAGACAGGAAATTTGACGGAAGAACAGGGAATTGGGGATATTCTGAATGAGTACGGAAAGAGGGAGAGACCGCTTCCTCAGGAAGAGCTGGTGGCCATGCTGCGGGAGCTTCAGGAAGTTTTGGGGTGCATTCCTCAAGGGGTGAGGGAGAAGGCGGCAGAAGCTGGGGGAGTGAAGACAACCACGGTGGACGCCATCGTAAGGCTCTATCCCAGTCTGAAGCAGGCGCCGTACCGCCACCGGATTACAGTCTGCCAGGGCAGAAGCTGCGGACCCGGCGGAGGAAATGCTCTCCGGCAGGAGGTGGAACAGGTGCTTCGTCCGGATCGGGACGGAATATCCGCAGACGGGCAGTTTCTGGTGAGATCCGTTGCCTGCATGAAAAAGTGCGGGACCGGCCCGAACCTTGAAATAGACGGAGAAGTGTTTTCTGCTGTCCGTCCCGGAGACGGGGAACGGATCATCAGAGAAATAATGAAAAAGGAGGGAATACAACAATGAGACAGAATTGGAGAAGGTATCTGCTGCCGGCTGCCTTGGCAGCGGCTGCGTCATCGGCCGGAGCGGCTGTTCCGTGGATCACTGCCTACGGGGCGGAGAATCCGGATCAGGAAATTGTGATTCTTTACACCAATGACGTACACTGCGGGGTGGATGACAACATCGGCTACGGAGGGCTGGCTCTCTATGAAAAGCAGATGCTGGAGGAGACGCCGTATGTAGTTCTGGTGGATGCGGGAGATGCGGTTCAGGGAGCTCCCATCGGAACCCTGTCGGAGGGCGGAGACATTATTTCCATTATGAATTATGTGGGATATGACTTTGCTGTGCCGGGAAATCATGAATTTGACTATGGAATGGAGCGGTTTCTGGAGCTGGCCGGGGAGCTGGACTGCGGCTATTATTCCTCCAACTTCATGGACCTTCGCACGGGAGAGACTGTGTTTCCGGCGTATAAGATGATGGACTTCGGAGACACGCAGGTGGCCTTTGTGGGCGCGTCCACTCCGGAGAGCTTTACCAAGTCCACTCCCAAGTATTTTCAGGATGAGTCCGGAAATTACATATACGGATTCTGCGAGGATGAGACGGGACAGGCCCTTTACGGACAGATTCAGAGCTCTGTGGACGATGCCAGAGAGGCGGGGGCGGATTATGTGATCCTGGTGGGCCATCTGGGCAACGAAGGAATCACTTCCCGGTGGAGTTCTTCGGAGGTAATTGCCAATACCAGCGGAATTGATGCGGTGATCGACGGCCATTCCCATGAAACGGTGCCGGAGGGAGCGGCCAAAAACAAAGACGGGGCGGAGATCCCCGTGACTCAGACAGGCACAAAGCTGGCCAATATCGGAAAAATGACCATCGGCACAGACGGCTCCATCACGACGGAGCTGGTTGATCAGGTGAGCGGAGGCGCCGGTTCTTCCTATGTGGTGCAGGCGGGAGACAGCCTGTCCAGGATTGCCAAGAGAGAGCTGGGCTCTTATGATCTGTGGAAGGTGATCTATGAGGCGAACCGCAGCCAGATCAGCGATCCAAACGTAATCCGTCCGGGACAGATGCTGGTGATTCCGGGAGCCCAGACATCGGAAGGAGAAAAGGCTCAGGATCCGGAAACGGCTCTCTTTATTTCGAAGATCCAGGCAAGTTTTCAGGAAACTCTGAATACGGTTCTTGCCACTTCTTCCGTGGATCTGACCATTAATGACAGCGAGACGGGAGAGCGCCGGGTGAGAAACGGGGAAACCAACCTGGGCGACCTGACGGCAGACGCTTACCGGTACGTTCTCGGAGCGGATATCGGATTCAGCAACGGCGGAGGCGTGAGAGACAACATTTCTGCCGGAAATATTACATACAATGACACGCTTCGCGTATTCCCCTTCGGAAACATGGGATGCGTGGCGGAGGTGACCGGCCAGCAGATCAAGGATGCTCTGGAAATGGCTTCCATGAATTATCCGGAGGAAAGCGGAGCGTTCCTGCAGGTATCCGGTCTGACCTATACCATCGACTCTTCCGTTCCCAGCGGCGTGCAGCTGGATGAAAAGGGGAATTTCCTGGGAGTGACAGGAGCTTACCGGGTAACGGACATTATGGTAGGCGGGGAAGCGCTGGATCCGGCCAAGACCTACACTCTGGCCTCCCATAACTATATGCTGAAGGACGGCGGAGACGGCATGACCATGTTCGAAGGCTGTACGATCGTAAAGGATGAAGTGATGGCTGATGTGGACGTGCTGTCTGCGTATGTGAGGGACAGCCTGGGAGGAACGGTAGGAGCGGAGTATGCAGATCCTGCCGGTCAGGGCAGAATCACCATTCGGTAGCGTTGACTTTCATAAGGCATAGGGCGCAGGAGTGAATTCTCCTGTGCCTTTTTTATTGTTAGGCCATGGGCCTGTTTCCATTGTGTAATTTTTCGTGTTCCGAAAAATGGAACTTTGGAAACAAAAAAACCACCTGCTATGCAGGTGAGTCAGCATTGCTTTAGCTTACAGTAAAAA
>CALWEP010000006.1 GCA_944377325.1 uncultured Lachnospiraceae bacterium | reverse complement strand
TCTGTGGCGAAATACGTGGCGGACAGACAGAGGCCGTTTCTGGAGGGAAAAGGTCCCCTTGTCCCCATGACCATGAGCGATGCGGCGGAGGCGCTGGGAATTCACCCTTCTACGGTGAGCCGGGCTGTGCGCGGCAAGTATATCCAGTATCCCAACGGCAGTATTTTCATGAAGTCTCTGTTTACGGCCTCCGCAGGAAAAGAGGAGGCAGTTACGGTGATGGAAGTCAAGCAGTGCCTGAAGGAGCTGATTGAAGGGGAGAATCGGGAAAAGCCCTACAGCGATAAGGAACTGTCGGAAAAGCTGGAGGAAAAGGGAATTCACGTGTCGAGAAGATCCATTGCAAAATACCGGGAGGACATGGGAATCCGGGGAAGCTTCGAAAGGCGGCGTTAGCCGCCTTTTTCAGTTGGAGAAAGAAATGCTTGGGAATGGTTCCTTTGCCGGTGAAATAAAAGCAGGAGACCGCCGTAGCACAGCGCCAGCAGGAAAATTCTGACGGCAGCGGAGATGAAGGGAGGAAGGAGGAAAATCATATCCGCGCCCGGAAGAGAGAGGACGGCGAAAAGCACTCCCCGGGACAGGAAAAGGAGGGCGGCCGGTTTTACGATCATGGACCAGGCGTTCCAGTGAAAGGGTGCCTTTTCCCGGAGGGAGAGAAGGTGGAGAAAGGAGAGGAGAATCTCGCTGGCCAGCATTCCCCACAGGAGCGCCCGGATTCCCAGGCGGGGGATTCCGAAATATACAAAACCTATTCGAAGAAGCATGGATGCCGCATTCTGCAGAAAGGTGGTGCCGGTTTTTCCCAGCCCGTTCAGGATGCTTCCTGTGGTGGTGGACAGGTAGAGAAAGGGGCAGAGCCAGGAAAGAGCGGAAATGAAAAAGCCGGCCCTCTCGTCATGAAATACGGCAGAACCCAGCTCTCCTCCGAAGCCGGTGAAAATACCGATGCAGAAGATTCCCATATACAGACTGTAGCGCAGGGACATGGTTACCGCGTCGGAAATCTGTCTCCCGTTTCCTGCCGACTGCGCTTCCGCCACGGCAGGCAGGAGAAGCACGGCCATGGAATTGGTGATGGCGGAAGGAAAAAATATGAAAGGCATGGCCATGCCGGTAAGCACACCGTAAATGCTGTAGGCTTCCGAGGAGGAGAGGCCGGAAGCCAGAAGTCGGTTGGGAATCAGAACGGCTTCCGCGCTGGCCAGAAGATTTAAAACCAGACGGTTCCCCATGAGGGGAAGAGCCAGGGCCATAAGGGCAGGAACTTCCGACAGAAGTCCTGCTTTTTCTTTGGAGGAAGAATCGGCAGGCGACAGGGAAAAGGCCAGAAGAGAAAACAGAGTGGAGCCGGCCTCTCCGATGAGATGTCCCAGCACGGCCAGTTCTACCGTAATGGGACGTCCCTGTTCGGTGAAGATATCTGCCAGAAGGAATACGGCTCCGATCCGTATGGTTTGCTCTGCCAGCTGAGTCAGGGCAGGCACCCTGGTCTTGTGCAGGCCGTAGTAGTAGCCGTTTAAGCAGGCATGAACGGCGGAGCAGGGGACGGACAGGGCCATAACGGGAAGCAGGGGGGCGCATCGAGGTTCCAGAAGGACGCGCGCGGCCAGAAAGTCGGAAAAACGCCAGATGAGAGCGGCCAGAATCAGGGAAAGAGAGAGGGAGACGGTAAGGCCGGTCCGAAGAATCCGCTTTCCCCCGGAAGTCTTTGCAGCCACAAAGCGGGAGATGGCCGTCTGGATGGAGCCGGCACAGAGGGCGAAACAGATCCCGAAGATGGGGTGGACCATATTGTAAATGCCCAGCCCTTCGGCGCCGATGGTGCGGGAAAGAAAGATACGGTAGAAAAACCCCAGGATTCGGCTGAGAAATCCGGTGGCGGTCAGAATCAGAGTTCCGGCGATAAAGGCCCGCTTGCGGGGGGAAAGGTTCATGTGATCACCTGAAAAAACCGTTGCTACAGTCTATGTGAGCCGGAAAAGAAACTTTCCGAAAAAAAAAGGGACAAAATATACTATTCCTATTGAAATTCTAGGAATATATTATATAATAGACCTGTAGATGAAGCTTTTAACTTCTTTCTACAGGAAAGAACCACAGCCTGAGGCGGGAAGCCCGGGCGGGAAAGGCGGATTGAATATGATGAAAGAAAGACCATTGATTTATCTGGACAATGCGGCGACCACCAAGGTGAAGCCGGAGGTAGTGGAAGCGATGCTTCCGTACCTGACGGAGTATTACGGAAATCCGTCGTCGGTATACGGATTTTCCGATGAACCCAAAAGGGCCGTTGCCCATGCAAGGGAGATTATTGCCGGCGCCATCGGCGCAAAACCCAATGAAATATATTTTACCGGCTGCGGAACGGAGTCGGACAACTGGGCCTTGAAGGCGGCTGCAGAGGCCTATGCCGGAAAAGGAAACCATATTATTACCACCAAGATTGAGCACCACGCCATTCTTCACACCTGTGAGTGGCTGGAGAAGCACGGCGTGGAGGTGACTTACCTGGACGTGGATGAAAACGGAAGAGTGCGGCCGGAGGATGTGGAGAAGGCCATCCGTCCGGAAACCATTCTGATTTCCGTAATGTTTGCCAACAATGAGATCGGAACCATCGAACCCATCCGGGAGATCGGAGCCATTGCGAAAAAGCACGGCATTCTGTTCCACACCGATGCGGTTCAGGCCTTCGGCCATGAACCGATCAACGTGGACGAGTATCATATCGATATGCTCAGCGCCAGCGGCCATAAGATCAACGCCCCTAAGGGCGTGGGCTTTCTCTATATCCGCACCGGGGTGAAAATCCGTTCCTTCATCCACGGAGGAGCTCAGGAGAGAAAACGCCGGGGCGGTACGGAGAATGTGGCCCAGATCGTGGGGATGGGAAAGGCGACGGAGCTGGCCATGGGTACGCTGGAAGAGAGAAAAAAGAAGGAAACGGAGCTGAGGGATTATCTCATTGACCGGGTGCTGTCCCTGGTTCCCTATGCTCGTGTGAACGGAGACCGGGAACACCGTCTGGCCAATAACGCCAACTTTGCGTTCCAGTTTATCGAGGGAGAATCCATGCTGATCATGCTGGATATGGCCGGAATCTGCGGCTCCAGCGGTTCCGCCTGCACCTCCGGTTCCCTGGATCCCTCTCATGTGCTGCTGGCCATCGGCCTGCCCCATGAGATCGCCCACGGATCGCTCCGACTCACCCTCAGCGAGGAGAATACGAAGGAAGAAATGGATTATGTGGCGGAGACCGTGCGGGACGTGGTGGAACGTCTCAGGAGCATGTCTCCCCTCTATGAGGATTTTTTGAAGAACAACGGAAAATAACAGGATTTCATACGAACAAAAAGGAGAAAATTATGTATACAGAGAAAGTAATGGATCATTTTCAGCATCCCAGAAATGTGGGAGAACTGGAAAATCCCAGCGGAATGGGGACGGTAGGAAATGCCAAATGCGGCGACATTATGAGAATTTACCTGGATATTGACGAGAACCAGGTGATCCGGGACGTAAAATTCAAAACCTTCGGCTGCGGGGCGGCGGTTGCCACCAGCAGCATGGCCACGGAAATGGTGAAGGGCAAGACGGTGCAGGAGGCCATGGCCGTCACAAATAAAGCCGTATGCGAGGCTCTTGACGGACTGCCTCCCGTTAAGGTACACTGTTCTTTGTTAGCAGAGGAAGCCATCCACGCGGCGCTCTGGGACTATGCCCAGAAAAACGGCATTTCCATTGAAGGATTGGAGAAGCCCAAGAGCGATATCGGCGAGGAAGAGATAGAAGAAGAGTATTGATGAAAAAGGCGGCTCCGACAGACGGTTCAGAGCCGCTTTTTCTGACCGACGGAAAGGCGGTAGGGCAAATGGAAAAGAAAAAAGTGGTGGTCGGCATGTCGGGGGGAGTGGATTCCTCCGTGGCTGCCTGGCTTTTAAAGGAGCAGGGATACGATGTGATCGGAGTCACCATGCAGATCTGGCAGGATGAGGAGCGGGAGGTTCAGGAGGAAAACGGAGGCTGCTGCGGCCTAAGCGCCGTAGACGACGCCAGACGGGTGGCAGGACAGCTGGGGATTCCCTATTATGTGATGAATTTCAAACGGGAGTTCAGGGAAAATGTAATCGACTATTTTGTGGAGGAATATCTTCGGGGTCGTACTCCCAACCCCTGCATTGCCTGCAACCGGTATGTGAAATGGGAATCTCTCCTTCAGAGAAGCCTTGCCATCGGAGCGGACTACATCGCCACGGGCCATTATGCCCGGGTGGAGCGGCTGCCGGGAGGCAGATATGCGGTCAGGCGGTCGGTGACAGCTGCAAAAGATCAGACCTATGCCCTTTATAATCTGACCCAGGAACAGCTTTCCCGCACTCTGATGCCTGTGGGAGAGTACACCAAGGAGGAGATCCGGGCCATGGCGGAGCAGCTGGGGCTGCAGGTGGCCCATAAAAAGGACAGCCAGGAGATCTGCTTCATACCGGATCACGATTATGCCCGTTTTATAGAAGAGAGCGGAAAAACCGTTCCGCCGGAGGGAAACTTTGTGGATCCGGCCGGGAGAATCCTGGGGCGCCACAAAGGAATCATTCATTATACGGTAGGACAGCGGAAAGGACTGAACCTGTCCATGGGCCGCCCGGTCTTTGTCACGGAGATCCGTTCGCAGACGAATGAGGTGGTGATCGGAACGGGGCAGGACGTATTTACGGACAGACTTCGCTGCGGCAGCCTCAACTGGATGGCTCTGGAAGGGCTGAACGGAGGAGAGGCGCGCCTGACAGCGAAGATCCGCTACAGCCACAAGGGGGCAGCCTGTCTGGTTCGGGATCTGGGAGACGGGACGGCAGTGTGCGTTTTTGATGTGTCTCGGCGGGCAGTGTCTCCCGGACAGGCAGTGGTGTTTTATCAGGGAGATTATGTGGCGGGAGGCGGCACCATCCTTCCATCCGGCCCTGAACGGGAAAAACAGGAATAAAAGAAAAAAATCTGCGGGAAACACTGTTCAAAAACAGAATTATCGTGTATAATAGAGCAGCTGACGGTCATCAGCCTTCTGCCTTTGGCGCCGCGGATGACCGGAAGAATCAGGAGACGTATCGAAGCGGTCATAACGAGCTTGACTCGAAATCAAGTTGTCCGCAAGGGCACGTGGGTTCGAATCCCACCGTCTCCGTTTGCGTAAGCCGGCGATGTGCTGATATCGCCGGCTTTTTTGCGTCTGCGCGCCTGGGGAAAAGCCTTGGCCGGCCATTGCTTCCGGCGGGCGGAGAAGTTTGAAAAAAGTATTGACAAGGGAACGGATCGGTGATATAAAAGAAACAAATCAAAGATGCTTTTGGCGTGTTACTGGTAATGCAGGCAAGACCGAAAATAACAAGGTCCGCAGAGACGGATCTGTTATGTTCGGTCTTTTTTATTGCTTTGATTGAATTGAGGAGATCTCCCGGCACCGGGAATATGCCCGAAAGGATTTCTTTGAATACGTGCGCACAAATCAAAAAATAAGGAGGAACTTATGGATTACCCGAAATTAGCTCAGGATATCGTTACCCTTGCGGGGGGAAAGAAAAACATCAGCAGCGTGACCCATTGCTTTACCAGACTGAGACTGGTGCTGAATGACAAGGCAGCGGCAGACAAAGAGAAGCTTAAACGTCTGGAAGGCGTGATTTCCGTAGTAGAGGGAGGCGGGCAGCTGCAGATCGTAATCGGAAATAAAGTGGATCAGGTGTATGAACAGGTAATCAGGTTGACGGGCACGGATGAAAAGAAGGATGAAAAAGCGGAAAAAAGGAATGCGGCAAGCGTGATTTTTCAGGCGCTGTCCGCCATGTTTACTCCTCTGGTTCCGGCTATTGCAGCATCAGGCCTTCTGAAAGGAATTCTGACGGCAGCGCAGCTTTATATGAACAGCAAGGGTGTGGACATAACGGGAACGGATACCTATACGGTACTTTTTGCGGCAAGCCAGATCATTTTCTACTATATGCCCGTATTCCTGGCATGTACGGCGGCGAAGGCTTTGAACACCAGCCAGTTCACGGCAATGATATTGGGCGGGCTGATGGTTTATCCACAGATTGACCAGATGATGCAGAATACGGAAAGCGTCACAAAAGTACTGGGAATCCCGGTGGTGAAAGGGGCATGGCAGATCGGAGACGCGGAAAAGGTATTCAGCTATGTGGAATCGGTGATCCCCATCATTTTAGTGGTGATTGTTTTAAAGTATCTGGAGAAAGGGCTTAAAAAGATCATACCGGAGGTTCTGCAGGTGATTCTGGTGCCGGGACTGTCTCTGATTATCATGGTTCCCGCCTTATTCGGGGCGGTGGGACCGGTAGGAATCTATATCGGAAACGCAATCCAAACCGCATATAACGCCATAATAGGCTTTAACGTAGTGCTGGGAGGCGCTCTGATCGGAGGACTCTGGTGCGTATTTGTGGCTTTCGGAGCGCACAGAGCCTTGGTGCCGATTTCCATCAATGACGTAGCCGTATCCGGGAGCCAGACGCTGATGGCCATGTCCTCTCCTGCCAACTTTGCCCAGGGAGGAGCGGCTTTTGGAGTGATGCTGAAAACAAAAAATCGTCAGCTTAAGAGCGTGGCGGCATCTACGGCCCTTACGGCTGCTTTGGCGGGAATTACGGAGCCGGCGCTCTACGGCTGCAATCTGAGACTGAAAAAACCCATGGCCGCGGCAATGATAAGCGGAGCCTTAGGGGGAGCGATTATCGGCTGGGGAGGCGTTTACGCGGAATCCCACGTAAACGGATGTCTGCTTACGGCAGTGGCCTATGCCGCTGGAGGAATGGAAAAATTTCTGATTTATCTTTTGGGATGCGGCGTCGCCTTCGTCGGTGCGGCGGTACTGACCTGGTTCATCGGTTTTGAAGAGGATGCGGCCGGGGAAGAAAAGGGGGAAAAAGAGGACCGGAAGGAGAGCAGTCCGGAAGCGGAAGAGAAAATCCCGGAGCGCGTAGATTTTACCATCCCGTCTCCGGTAAAAGGAAGGCTGATCAGTCTGCGGCAGGTGAACGACGAGGTGTTCGCGTCATGCGCTCTGGGAAAGGGAGCGGCTGTGATTCCTGAAGACGGGGAAGTGGTTGCTCCCGAAAACTGTGAGGTCAGCGTCCTTTATGATACGGGACATGCGATCGGGCTGAAATTAGAAAGCGGCGCGGAGCTTCTTATTCATATTGGAATCGATACGGTTGAGCTGAACGGAAAATATTTTGAAAAGCACGCTGTTCAGGGAGAGCGGCTGGCTCGGGGAGAAAAAATCGTATCCTTCGATTCGGATGCAATCAGAAAAGCAGGGTATGATCCTACGGTCTGCCTTATCGTTACGAATACGGATCAGTACGAAGAGGTGGCAAAGGCGGCAGGGGACCGGGTGAACAGAGGAGAAGCGGCTGTCGCGGTGCGGAACAGAGATGAGGAGGCGTAAAAATGGAGAAAAGAGCATTTCCCGAAGGTTTTTTGTGGGGAGGGGCCACAGCGGCAAACCAGCTGGAAGGAGGCTGGAAAGAGGGAGGCAAAGGGATTTCCGTGGAAGACTGTATGCGGCAGCATTTCGATCAGGATCTGAGGGACTATACCCTTCAGAACCATGTAACACTGGAAGATGTGAAGCAGGCGCTGGAAACGGATGACGAAGTGAACTACCCCAAGAGAAGAGGAGTTGATTTTTACCACCGCTACAAAGAGGATATCAGGCTTCTGGCGGAGATGGGCTTCCGCTGTTTCAGGATGTCCGTGGCGTGGACCAGAATCTTTCCCAACGGAGATGAAGAGACTCCCAACGAGGACGGACTGAAATTTTATGACCGTGTATTTGACGAGTGCAGAAAGTACGGGATAGAGCCTCTGGTTACAATGAGCCACTATGAAATGCCGGTTCATTTGGCACTGAAATACGGAGGCTGGTACAGCAGGAAGACCGTGGATTTTTTCCTGCGCTTTGTCAGAACAATCTGTTCAAGATACAGAAATAAAGTAAAATACTGGCTTACTTTTAATGAAATTGATTCTATGATCCGCCATCCCTTCACCTCCGCGGGGCTTTTGGAGGAATGCTTTCCGGACAAGAACTTTGAGGAAGTGGTGTTTCAGGCCATGCATCATCAGTTCGTGGCTTCCGCTGCCGCTACAAAAATATGCCATGAGCTTATTCCCGGTTCAAAAGTGGGCTGTATGCTGACAAAGCTTACATATTACCCCTATTCCTGCCGCCCTGAGGACGTCCGGAAGGCTCAGGAGATTATGAGGAGCACTTACTGCTACAGCGACGCCCAGGTTTTCGGAGAGTATCCCAGGTTCCTGCTGTCCTATTTCGGGAAAAAAGGAATTGTCATAAAGAAGGAACCGGAGGACGACCGGATCATGAAAGAAAATCCGGTGGATTTTGTATCGTTTTCCTATTATAATTCATATTGTGCGGCAGAAAACGGAGAGGGACTGATCAGAAGCGGAGGAAACACCGCTGCCGGATATCGGAATCCTTATCTGCCTGAGTCCGAATGGGGATGGCAGATCGATCCCATGGGCCTCAGGATATCTCTGGTGGATCTGTATGACAGATACCGCAAGCCGCTGTTTATTGTGGAGAACGGGCTGGGAGCCAAGGACGTGCTTTCAGAAGACGGAACGGTAGATGACGAATACCGGATCGCGTATTTTGAAGCGCATTTCAGGGAAATTTTAAACGCCATTGAAACAGACGGCGTGGAAGTGATGGGTTATACCTCGTGGGGCTGCATTGACCTGGTTTCGGAATCCACAAAGCAGATGAGCAAACGATACGGTCTGATCTATGTAGACTGTGACGATTATGGAAAAGGGACCTACCGCAGATACAAAAAGAAATCCTATGACTGGTATAAAAAAGTGATTGAAAGCAACGGAGCGTGCCTGTTTCAGTAAAAAGAAGGGAAAGCATGAGAGTTATCAAAATACTGAATAATTCTCTGATCATGGCACTGGACGGCAATGGGAAGGAAGTCATTCTGTCCGGAAAGGGAATCGGCTATAAAAAAGCCATCGGCTATGAGCTGGATGAAAAAGAGGTTCAGAAAATATTTGTATTGCGGGAAAGAAAGGTAGTGCGCGATGTGATCCGGCTGGCGTCGGAGGTGGGAGAGGAGTATTTTAACCTTACCAAAGCCGCTGTTTCCTATGCTGCGGAGCGGTACGGCATGAGACTGATGGACCATATTTATCTGGCTCTGACCGATCATCTGGCATTTACGGAGAAACGCCTGAGATCGGGGATGATCATAGAAAATTTCTATACGGCCGATCTTCGGCGCTTTAATCCGGAGGAATATGACGTGGCACAGTATACGGCAGGGCTGTTCAGAGAAAAATTTGATCTGGAGCTGCCGGAAGGCGAGATCGGAAATATCGCGTTTCATTTTATCAATTCTCAGGAAAATGCCCAATCCGACGAAAGAAACAGTGAAACCGACCGGATCGTGCAGCAGTTCCTGAATATTCTCCGCTATCAGCTGGAGCTGCCTTCCATGGAAAAGGGGGTGGCTTATTCCAGACTTCTCACACATTTGCGGCTGTTTGTGCAGAGGCTTATGAAAAATCAGATGATAGAGGAAAACGGAGAAGATCTTCTGCATCGGAGAGTGATAGAAATGTGTCCTCGGGAATATGAGTGCGTGAAAAAAATCGGAATCTTTATCAAAAACAGCTATGACAGAGAGATCTGCAAGAAGGAAGAGCTTTATCTGACCATTCATCTGCATCAGATTTTGGAAGAGAAAGGAGAATAAACCATGGAATCAAGAGTTGAAAAAGCAGCCGAGCTGCACAGAAAAGGATACAATTGCGCGCAGGCGGTAGCCTGCACCTACTGTGATCTGTTCGGAGTGAAGGAGCAGGACGTATTCCGCATGACGGAGGGACTGGGCCGGGGAATGGGCAATATGGAAGGCACCTGCGGGGCCGTATCCGCCGCGTGCCTGCTGGCCGGACTGAAGTCCAGCAAGGGAAATATGGAAAAGCCGGAGGGCAAGGCGGATACCTATGCGCTCACCAAGGCAATTATGACCGGCTTTCGTGAAAAGAACCAGACCACGGTGTGCGGCGTGCTGAAGGGAGTGGAGACAAAGAAGGTGCTCCGATCCTGCCAGGACTGTGTGAGAGACGCGGCAATGCTGGTGGAAACCGTGCTTTTAGGCGGGGAAGAGACGGAATAGAGACGAGGTGTCGGCGTAAGGGCGCCGTACGGAAAAATCCAGGCCGGAGCTCCGGGGTTGCGGAGCGGGCCTGGATTTTTTCGTTTATCGGAAGGAAATGACCTCGTTGGGCGTGCAGTCCAGATAGAGGCAGAGCCGTTCCATGGTAAGAACCGTGATGTTTTTATTCTTTTTCAGACTGTCCAGAGTCTTATTATCCACGATTCCGTCCTTCAGCAGCTGATATTGGGAGACGCCTTTTGCTTTCATGGTTTCCCACAGCGGAGCATAATCAATAATTGGAAACACCTGCTTTCTGATTTCAGATGTTTTCAGTATATGTAGAATTTGATAATTTCGATATTGTGGCTAAAGCCACAATGCCATATAATGACAATAGGAGGAATACAGTCATGAAACGATATGGAAGCTTTGAGGAACTGACAGAGGAACAAAAAGAGAATCTGACGGAATTTGCGGCAGTCTCCGTCCGGTGCGGCAGAGAGGTGCTGGAAGCGATTGAAGAGCAGAGACCCATGACCATGGAGCTTTTTCGGCGGTGCATGGACGAATTGGGGGACCTGGAAGCCATCGGCACTCTGGAAAGTGTGATGAGACGGTGGCCGGAGTTTGGAGAACGGTATCAGAAGGAGGAGGGATGGGACCGGGAAAAGAAAAAAGAGGAATTTCAGAAAATCATGGAACTGGCGAAGAAAAAAACAGAGTCCGGAAACGAAAAAAGCAGCCGCTAAAGGCTGCTTTTCTTTCTGGGACTGCGGGAGATGGGACTTGAACCCACACGAGCATACACCCACAAGATCCTTAGTCTTGCCTGTCTGCCAATTCCAGCACTCCCGCACTTCCTGCAGAAGAAGAGACTTGAACTCTCACGGTATTGCTACCACACGGACCTGAACCGTGCGCGTCTGCCAATTCCGCCACTTCTGCAAACTGAATTGAATCAATTGCTTCATCAATTCGCTCAATTATAATACTATAGATTTTGGAATTAATCAAGTACTTTTTTGAAAAAATTTCAAAAAAATAGAAATGCGGATTTGGGGGCCGAACGGTGCTCCGGAAAGGCAGAGAATTTCTTGACGGAAGAAATGATTAGCTATACAATAGTTGCATATACAACTATGGAGGTGAAGCGAATGCTGCTGAGGATTTTTTCCTATATGGGAAAATACAAAAAGTTCGCATTTCTGGCGATCTGCTGCGTGACGGCGGAATCGGTATTCGAGCTGCTGGTTCCCCTTCTTATGGCAGATCTGGTGGATGTGGGAGTAGCGGGGGGAGACAGGGCCTATATCTATGCCAAAGGGATGCAGATGGTGGCCTGCGCGGTTACGGCTATGCTTCTGGGAATCGGAGGCGCCCGCTTTTCAGCACTGGCCGGTCAGGGACTGGGGGCCGGTTTGAGAGAGGCACAGTATGAAAAGCTGCAGCACTATTCTTTTTCCAACATCGATCATTTTCGGGTATCCTCTCTGGTAACCCGTCTGACCAGCGATGTGACCAACATCCAGAATTCTGTTTCCACAGGCCTTCGGCCCTTCTGCCGGGGACCGGTCATGCTGTTCACCGCTACGGGGGTGGCCTTTTCCCTGAATTCCAGGCTGGCAATGATTTTTCTGGTGGCTCTGCCCGTTCTGGCCTTTCTGCTGTTTCTCATTATCAGCCATGTCCGTCCTCTTTACGGCCGGATGCAGGCGGCCATTGATACGGTCAACCGGATTATTCAGGAAAATCTCACCGCAATCCGTGTGGTAAAGGCCTGCGTGCGGGGAGATTATGAGATTGAAAAATTTGAAGAGGGAAATACAGGACTGAGAAAACAGTCTGAAACGGCGTTTCGCCTGGCAGCTCTGAATATGCCGGCCATGCAGTTTGTGATGTACAGCACCATTCTTGGAATCCTCTGGTTCGGCGGCAGCATGATCCGCAGCGGCCAGCTGAAGGTGGGAGAACTGACCGGATTTTTAAGCTATGTGCTTCAGATCCTGAATTCTCTGATGATGATTTCCAATGTGTTTATGATGATGACCCGTTCTCTGGCTTCCGGAGCCAGAATTCTGGAGGTTATTGACGAGAAGCCGGATATTACGGATCAGGACGCCCGGGACATCCGGGTGGAGCGGGGGGAGATTGCCTTCGACCACGTATGGTTTAAATATAAGGAAGAAGCAAAGGAATACGTGCTTTCCGATGTGACCTTCCGGATCGGCGCCGGGGAGACCGTGGGAATCATCGGTCAGACCGGATCGGCCAAATCCACTCTGATCCAGCTGATTCCCCGGCTTTATGAGGCCAGCCGCGGTATGGTGACCGTGGACGGGATTCCGGTGAAGGAATATCCCATGAAGCGGCTGAGAGACGCCATAGCCGTGGTTCTGCAGAAAAACACCCTCTTTTCCGGAACGCTTCTGGATAACCTGCGCTGGGGCAAAGAGGATGCCACCATGGAAGAGGTGGAGGAGGCATGCCGGATTGCCTGTGTGGATGAGTTTGTGGACCGGCTGGCAGACGGCTATCATACGGAGATGGGGCAGGGAGGAGTAAACGTGTCCGGAGGGCAGAAACAGCGGCTGTGCATTGCCAGAGCCATTCTGAAAAAGCCCAAGGTGCTGATTCTGGATGACTCCACCAGCGCCGTGGATACGGCTACGGAAGGAAAGCTGCGCAGCGCCCTGAAGGAAAAGCTGCCGCATATGACAAAGATTATTATTGCCCAGAGGATTTCCTCCGTTCGGCACGCGGACAGGATCATGCTTCTGGATGACGGCCGGGTGAACGATATCGGAACTCACGAGGAGCTGCTGGGCAGAAATCATATTTACCGGGAAATCTACGAATCACAGAAGGAAGGAGCGGATCTGTAATGGCAGGACCTAGATATGTGGGGTACAAACGCCCGAAAAATACGAAAAGAACGCTGCTCCATCTGCTGCGGTATCTGGGAAGGCACAAGTGGAAGTTTGCCCTGGTGGCGGTGCTGGTGTTTGTGAGTACGGGAGCCAATATAATGGGAACTTATCTGTTAAAGCCCCTGATCAACCGGTATATCGTCCCGGGAGACTTAGACGGTCTCCTCACGGCGGTGGGAGCCATGGGAGTGATGTACCTGTGCGGCGCGCTGGCCACTCTGAGCTACAATCAGCTTATGGTCCGCACTTCCCAGCAGGTGATTCAGGAGATCCGCCAGGACCTGTTTGAGCACGTACAGACGCTGCCTCTGAAATATTTTGACGCCCATACCCACGGGGAGCTTATGAGCCGGTTTACCAATGATGTGGATACGGTTCAGGAGGCCATGAACAGCAGCTTTGCCATGATCATTCAGAGCTTTATGATGCTGTTTGGAACCATTGCCATGATGATGGTGCTGAGCATCCGCCTGTCCATGATCGTGGTGGTATTTCTGGCGCTGATGTTTACGTTTATCAAAGTCAACGGAAGCCACAGCAGGAAGTATTTCATCCGCCAGCAGAAGGAGATCGGAAGAATCAACGGCTTTGTGGAAGAGATGATGGCGGGACAGAAGGTGGAAAAGGTGTTTAACCATGAAAGCAGAGACTATGAGACGTTCTGCACCATTTCCCAGGACCTGCGCAGGGAAGGAACCAGCGCTCTCACCTTTGCGGGAATGATGGTTCCCACTATTGTCTGCCTGTCTTATGTGAACTATGCGGTGCCTGCCTGCGTGGGAGGCCTGTTTACCCTGTCCGGTCTTCTGGACATCGGCAGCCTGTCCGCGTACCTGGTCTATGTAAGGCAGAGCGCCATGCCTCTGAACCAGTTTACCCAGCAGGTGAACTTTCTGCTGGCTGCCCTTTCAGGCGCGGAGCGCATATTCGATATGATGGAAGAGCCCTCGGAGACGGATGAGGGAAAGGTGACGCTCTGCAGCGTGAGGGAGGCGGACGGACAGCTGGAGGAATGTGAAGAGAAAACAGGAATGTTTGCCTGGAAGGTGCCGCAGGAGGAGGGCTTTGCCCTTGTCCCCGTAAAGGGAGACGTGAGATTTCACGATGTGGTATTCGGCTATGTGCCGGAAAAAACCGTACTGAACGGCATATCTCTTTACGCCAAGCCGGGACAGAAAATTGCCTTCGTAGGGTCTACGGGAGCGGGAAAAACCACCATCGTGAATCTGGTGAACCGTTTTTATGAGATCCGGTCCGGTACCATCACCTACGACGGCATTGACATCAGAGACATCAAAAAGGATGATCTGCGCCGTTCTCTGTCCATGGTTATTCAGGATACCCATCTGTTTACGGGAACCATTGCGGACAATATCCGCTACGGAGCCCTGGACGCAACAGATGAGGAGGTGCGGGAGGCGGCCAGGATCGCCAACGCCGATTCCTTTATCAGAAGGCTGCCTCAGGGATACGATACCATGCTTTACGGCGACGGCAGCAGCCTTTCCCAGGGACGGCGGCAGCTTCTGGCCATAGCCCGAGCGGCCATAGCCCGCGCTCCGGTGCTGATCCTGGACGAGGCCACCAGCTCCATCGATACCCGTACGGAGCGGCTGATCGAAAAGGGAATGGATGCCATCATGGAAAACAGGACGGTGTTCGTCATCGCCCATCGCCTGTCCACGGTCCGCAACGCCAAGGCAATTATGGTTCTGGAAAAGGGAGAGATCATCGAGAGAGGAAGTCATGAGGAGCTTCTGGAGCAGAAAGGACGGTATTACCAGCTTTATACGGGACAGTTTGAACTGGAGTGATCATATGAAAGACGAAGAAATCAGAATTGCCCTATGGAGGCAGGAGGCGGCACGGAAGGAATTCTTCCGGCCCCGCTTTCTGGAGCTGGGACTGACTCCGGGTCAGGGACAGCCCAGAATCCTGAAGACTCTGCTGGAAAAAGGACCTCAGACCCAGAAAGAGCTGGCGGAGCTGTGCGGAAGAGATACGGCCACCATATCCAGAACGCTGGACCGCATGGAAGCGGCGGGACTTCTGGAGAGGGCGGACCACCCGTCCTGCCGCCGCTCCTATCTGATCCATCTCACCGAAGAGGGCAGGAAGCTGGCAGAGAAGGCGGAGGAAATATTCGGCAGATGCGACCGGGTCATGCTCCGGGGACTGAGCGAGGAGGAGAAAGACAGCCTCTGCCGTATTCTGGAAAAAATAACAGCCAACCTGGAGTCATGGAGGGAATAGGGAAACAGCCGGAAAAAAGGCCTGCCGTCAGAAATTTTTCTTTCGGTAGGCCTTTACATCATTTTTAAACGTATTCCACAGGCTTTCATTCTCCACGTAATACAGGGGGCACAGCTTTCCGTTCACGTCATAATGACGGATGATGGAGGCTTCGGAAAGGTTCAGCTCCTCCTCCAGCCAGGCACAAAGCCGAACCAGAGACTGATAGGTGGCATCCGTAAATTTCCCGTCCGCTTCCGGATGGCAGCACTCGATGCTTACCGTATCGCCGTTGCGGTCATTTGAGGCATAGGAGATTTCATCCAGGGGAATGCACTGGATCACCTCGCCGTCCAGCCCGATAATGAAATGACTGCTCACGGAGGTGGCGGACTCCCCGTTCTGTTTGGCCAGACTGTTGAAGTAATTCCTGTTCTGCTGAGCCGTTGTGCCCGGATTGGCCGTGTAATGGACCACAATCCCCTTGATCTCAGTGAGCGGAGTGCCCGGCCGGGAATAGGGATTCACATCCAGAAGCTGAACGTCCACCCAGTCCGGCACGGCTACGGAGGCGGGATCCACGGGCCTGCGGAAGAAGAGCATGCGGGCCAGCGAAACTGCGCCCCATATCAGGAGCAGAAGCACCAGCGCCATGGCGCAGATCAGCAGCGCCCGACGCCGCTTCAGACGCCGCATCCGCGCTTTTTTCCTCGCCTGGCGGCGGGTATCATACAGATCCTTTTCATCGGAAATCATCTGCCGGTCACCTCCTCTGGTCAGGCTGCGAGCAGCCCTGCGTTAGCTGCCTGTATTATAATGGAAAAGGCGGGGGAAGGCAATGCGATTTGAGGAAAAATGCCGAAAAATGGTGAAAAATGAAGATTTGCCCCTTCATCCCCCAGAAAAGTAATTGAATTGCAGGGGAAAGGTATGCTATGATAAAAACAGTGCGTTGAATCTGCGGCCGGCGTTTTTCCGCCGAAAAAAGACCGGCCGTACCGTACAATTGATAAGATAAGCGAAGGAGAACTTTATGTCTATCAACGATGTTTCCAATCTGTTTACGTTTGCGGGCGGCCTGGGAATGTTCCTTTACGGCATGAACATCATGGCGGACGGTATGCAGAAAACAGCCGGCGGGAAAATGAAACAGTTCTTGGGGATGCTCACCAATAACCGGGTAATGGGAGTGGCTCTGGGGGCGCTGATCACCGCCATTATTCAAAGCAGCGGAGCGACCACCGTAATGGTGGTGGGCTTTGTAAGCGCAGGAGTGATGAGCCTGTCTCAGGCGGTGGGAGTGATCATGGGCGCCAATATCGGTACCACCATTACGGCATGGATCGTGTCCATGAGCCAGCTGGGAGAGGCGTTTGCGGTGATGAAGCCGGAGTTTTACGCTCCCCTTATCATCGGAATAGGCGCTCTTCTCATGGTGTTTACCAAAAGTCAGAAGAAAAAACAGGCCGGAGAGATCTGCGTAGGCCTGGGTCTTCTGTTTGTAGGTCTCAGCTTTATGTCCTCATCCATTTCCGGATATACGGATGCGCCGATTTTCGCCAAGGCCTTTGCCCTGCTGGGCAGCAATCCTGTTCTGGGAATGTTTATCGGTCTGGTGGTTACGGCTCTGCTGCAGAGTTCATCCGCTTCCGTGGGTATTCTGCAGACCCTGGCCTTAAACGGGATTGTAACCACCAACGCGGCCATCTACATCACCCTGGGCCAGAATATCGGTTCCTGCGTGACGGCTCTGATTTCCAGTATCGGAGGCTCCCGCACGGCAAAACGCGCGGCCTGCATCCATCTGAGCTTCAATATCATCGGCTCCCTGATCTTCGGAGTGGGCGCCATGATTCTGTTTCTGATTTCCCCCGCTGTGGCTCACAGCAATATCAATGCGGTACAGATTTCCATTTTCCATACGGTGTTCAATCTGACCAATACGATTGTGCTTTTCCCGTTCGCGGAACAGCTGGTGAAGCTGTCCGGCCTGATGGTGAAGGAAAAACCGGGAGACAGCGGAGAAGAGGACGAGGAGGCGCAGACGCTCCGCCATCTGGACGAGAGAATCTTCGAATCTCCTGCCTTTGCCCTGGAAACGGCGGCCTCTGAGGTCATCCATATGGGCGAGCTGGTGCTGGGAAACCTGGAGAGGGCGGTGCGCACCCTGGAGACCGGCGACGATAAGGAGCTGGATGAAATCTATCAGGTGGAAAAGACCGTAGACCATCTGGAAAAAATCCTGACGGACTATCTGATTAAGGTGGACAACCTGTCCTTAAACGAGCATCAGAAGCTGGTGGTGGCCAATCTGTTCTACAGCGTAAGCGATATCGAGAGAGTGGGCGACCACTGTGAAAACCTGGCGGAGCTGGCCCAGTCCCTGATCAAGGACGGCGCCTGCTTTACGGATACGGCTCTGGATGACCTGAAGCAGATGAGCGGCGTGGTGATCGAGGCGTTCCGCAGCGCGGTGGAGACCAGGCGAAGCGGCAACATGGACGTGGTGCGGCGGGTGAGCCAGCTGGAGGACGAGGCGGACAACCTGGAGGAGGAGCTGAGAGAAAAGCATATCGAGAGGCTGTCCTCCGGAAAGTGCAGCACGTCGGCAGGCATTGTTTTTCTTGACATTCTCACCAATCTGGAGCGGGTATCGGATCATGCGTACAATCTGGCAGGCTATGTGAAGGATGAGCTGTAGCGGAAAAAGAATTTATTCCCATAAAGTTTGAAAAACCTCTTTACATTCTGTTCTAAATTATGTACAATGTGTGGTGACTGATGATTATTTAACAATCATATTATTTATTCTTAGGAGGAATACAATTATGGCAGTAAGAGTAGCGATCAATGGTTTCGGACGTATTGGACGTCTTGCGTT
>CALWEP010000005.1 GCA_944377325.1 uncultured Lachnospiraceae bacterium | reverse complement strand
TGAGATATCCCATTCTGAAAAGAAGTAAGACCCCTTGAAGACGACGAGGTAGATAGGGCAGAGGTGGAAGTGTGGCAACACATGGAGCTGACTGTTACTAATCGGTCGAGGGCTTAACCAGAAGGATTATGGATGTAGGTTTGCTTAGTGTGCGGTTTTGAGGGTACGTTCCCTTAATAAGAGATTGAAGTTTCAATCTCTTTTTTTGTCCGACGGGACGGATATGAGCGGGATTTGAGAGATGAAAAATTTCAAGAAAATTGTTGACATTATCCGGGACATGCTATATAATATTCTCGTTGCGTAATACAACTTTCCTCCTTAGCTCAGTCGGTAGAGCATGCGGCTGTTAACCGCAGTGTCGTTGGTTCGAGTCCAACAGGGGGAGCTTAAGAGCATGAGGTCAGTTTGTAAATGCTCGAATGAGGCCCCATGGTCAAGCGGTTAAGACATCGCCCTTTCACGGCGGTAACACGAGTTCGAATCTCGTTGGGGTCATTTCGCCGATGTGGCTCAATTGGCAGAGCAGCTGATTTGTAATCAGCAGGTTATCGGTTCGAGTCCGATCATCGGCTTCCGTTTCTTCTATTATTTTGGACCTTTAGCTCAGTTGGTTAGAGCAACCGGCTCATAACCGGTCGGTCCTGGGTTCGAGTCCCCGAAGGTCCACTAACCCTGAACTAAATAATATTTCTATTTGGCCCGGTGGCTCAGTTGGTTAGAGCGCCGCCCTGTCACGGCGGAGGTCGTGGGTTCGAGTCCCATCCGGGTCGCTTTTTATTGCCGTTGAGGTAGTAAATCTGGGGTCTTAGCTCAGCTGGGAGAGCATCTGCCTTACAAGCAGAGGGTCATAGGTTCGAGCCCTATAGGCCCCATTTTGTCACATATGACAGGCCGGCGTGGCGGAACTGGCAGACGCACAGGACTTAAAATCCTGCGGGACTTACCTCCCGTACCGGTTCGATTCCGGTCGCCGGCATGAAAAGGAGATTCTTCATTTTGAATGAGGAATCTTTTTTTTTGCTTTTTTGAGCGGGAGAAGGGTGTTTTTCGGCAAAAAGGCATTTTTCAGACTAATTAAAGGTTTTGGGAATAGAATAGAAGCATCTTTGAGGATAACATAAAGGAGATAGCTTATGAACAGGAAAATTTCTAAACTTTTGGCTGCGGGCGGAATTGCCGCTTCGGTTTTTGCAGGCGGGGCGCTGACGGCCTACGCCGCAGGCGGTCTGGATATGCATACGGATTATCCGGGACTGACGGCAAAGGCAGGAGATGATGTGACGTTTAATCTGGACTTTGACAACAGCGGATCGGGATGTGACGCTGCTCTGACGATTCGTTCCATGCCGGAAGGATGGGAGGGCTATATTTCCGGCGGAAGCAGCAGAATCAGTCAGATTCATGTTCCCAGCGGAGTGAACACGGCAAGTGCCTCCTTCCAGCTGGAAATTCCGGCGGATACGGAGGACGGAACCTATCAGGTTGTTCTGGAGGCCAGAGCGGGAGACGAGGTTTACGATACGCTGACTTTGAATCTTGATGTGAATGAGCTGGAAGTAAGCCAAGGGGATTTTTCCTCCGAATATCCGGAGCAGGAGGGGACGGCAGGTACCTCCTTCAGTTTTAACGCTACTCTGATCAACAACAGTGCCGTTTCCCAGTCCTACAGTCTTTCTGCCGAGGCGCCGGAGGGATGGCAGGTGTCCTTCAAGCCCAGCGGGCAGAGCACTCAGGTGGCCAGCATTCAGCTGGAGCCGGGCGTCAGTCAGGGACTGACGGTGGGAGTGACGCCCCCCAACAATGTGGCTGCGGGAGATTATACGATTTCCTGTTCCGCTATTTCCGGAAGCGAAACTCTTTCCATGGATCTTTCTGTGACCGTAACGGAAAAGTATGATCTGAGTCTGAGCACGCCGGACGGACGGCTGAGCTTCAGCACCCATGCCAACGAGGAATCGGATGTAACGCTGAGCATTACCAACAACAGCAATGTGGCAGTACAGAATGTGAACCTGACATCCTCTGCTCCCACCGGCTGGAACGTGAGCTTCGATACGCCTACGATTGATGTGATTGAGTCCGGGGCAACGGTGGAGGTAACCGCTCATGTGACGCCGTCGAAGGAGGCTCTGACGGGAGACTATGTGGTGACTATGAGCGCCAATGCCAGCCAGGTATCGGACAGTGCGGAATTCCGCGTGGCAGTGGAGACCAGCATGGTCTGGGGATTTTTTGCGGTTGCGGTGATCGCGGCGCTTCTGGCGGGGATCGGCTATCTGTTCCGAAAATACGGCAGGCGGTAAGCGGGAGACGGAATTATGGCAGAAGCAAGAAAAACAATGATTGAGATCAAAGGCCTGACCAAGCGGTACGGAGAGAAAACGGCGGTGGACAATCTGGAGCTCTCTGTTTCCAAAGGAGAGATTTTCGGTCTCCTTGGGCCCAACGGAGCAGGAAAAACCACTACCACCCTTATGCTTACCGGCCTGACGGAGCCTACGGAAGGAACGGCTTTTATTGACGGAAAGGACTGCGTCAGGGAAACCATGGAAGTAAAGCGCACCGTAGGTTATATGCCTGACAATGTGGGATTTTATAATGATATGACGGGGCGTGAAAATCTTCGTTTTACAGCGGCGCTGAACGGCCTGCCGGAACGGGAGGCGGATGAACGCATTGAGAGGCTGCTGCTGCGTACGGGTCTGTCAGAAGCGGGAGATCAGAAGGTAGGCACTTATTCAAGAGGAATGCGTCAGAGGCTGGGGGTTGCGGATGTTCTGATCAAGGATCCGGAAGTGATTATTATGGATGAACCCACTCTGGGAATCGATCCGGAAGGAATGAGAGAGCTTTTGGAACTGATTCGGGAGATGGCGAAGAAGGAGAACAGGACAATTCTGATTTCTTCCCATCAGCTGTATCAGATCCAGCAGATCTGCGACCGGGTGGGTCTGTTTGTGGAGGGAAGGCTGGTGGCCTGCGGAACGGTGGAGGATCTGGCGGAACAGACCAGGGAAGACAGCAGGTATCTGACGGAGCTGTGCGTGACGCCGGCAGATGACCGGTTCAGAGATATTCTGAAGGCTTTGGACGGAGTCTGCAGCGTGGGAAGAGAAGGCAGACGGTATATGGTAGGCTCTGAGAAGGATATTTCCAACCTGTTGGCGGAGGCGGCGCTGAAAAACGGATATTCGCTGGTAAGCCTGCGCCCCTGCGGCAATGATTTGGATGAGATCTATCGAAGATATTTTGAAAAGGCAGGTCATGAAAATGGTAGCAGCAATGGAAAGATTAAAAGGTTTATTTCCCGCAATCGATAGGACCGGGGGCGGAGAAAAGAAGAAAGAGCGGAATATAGGGCTTTGGGCTCTGTTTCACAAGGAGATGGCAGACCACATCCGAAGCAGACGGTTTCTGCTGATTCTGACTCTGGTGGCGGTTTCCGGTTTTGCAAGTCTTTACGGCGCTCTGGAAAGCATTACCGGAGGAGCGGATTCGGATTTTGTCTTTCTGCAGCTGTTTACGGCCAGCGGAAGCTCCATCCCTTCTTTCGCCTCTTTTATTGCCCTGCTGGGACCGTTTGTAGGGCTGACTTTGGGATTTGATGCGGTGAACAGTGAAAGAAGCGGAGGAACTTTGAACCGGCTGCTGTCTCAGCCGATTTATAGGGACAGTGTGATTAACGGTAAATTCCTGGCAGGAGCGGTGATCATTTTTACCATGGTGCTGACCATGGGCGGACTGGTGGGAGCGCTGGGCCTGATCGTAATAGGAATTCCTCCTTCTGCGGAGGAAATCGGCCGGATTCTCGTATTTCTGCTGTTTACGGGAGTATATATCTGTTTCTGGCTGGGGCTTTCCATTCTGTTTTCCGTGCTGTGCCGCCATGCGGCCACCAGCGCGCTGGCAGTGATCGCCTGCTGGCTCTTTTTTACAATTTTCCTCAGTATGCTGGCGGGGATTGTTGCGGCGGCGTTGTTCCCGGTAAACGGCGGGTGGGAAGGTCTGTTCAATCTTATGGACAATTACAAATGCGAGCTGTATCTGAATCGTTTTTCTCCCTATTACCTTTACGGGGAAGCGGTTACAACCATTCTGAATCCGGGAGTGAGAACGATCGGAATCGTAACCAACGCTCAGCTGGAGGGAGCGGTGGCCGGTTACCTGCCGTTCGGGCAGAGCCTGCTGCTGGTGTGGCCGCATCTGACTGGGATGTGCGCTATGACGCTGGCGGCGTTTGTACTTTCTTACGTAAAATTTATGCGGCAGGAGATCCGATCCAACTGACGGCCGCAGAACAGAAAAATGCTTCGGAAGCCGCATTGACTTTTGGAGCATTTTTTCTTATGCTAAAGGAAATCCGGCGGAGGCGGGAAATTAATGAGAATACTGATTGTAGAGGATAATGAAAGATTGGCTGAGTCCTTGCGGGATATTGCAGGCCGGCTCAGATATGAAGCTGACATTTGCTTAAACGGAGAGGAAGGCTATGAACTGGTGATGAGCGGGCTGTATGACGGGATTATTCTGGATGTAATGCTTCCCGGAATGGACGGGCTGACATTGCTGCGCAGAGCCAGAGAAAGGAACTGCCGGACGCCGGTGCTGATGCTGACGGCGAAGAGCGAAACGGAAGACAAGGTGGCGGGACTGGAGAGCGGAGCCGATTATTATCTGACCAAGCCCTTCGACAAGGACGAGCTGACTGCGGCGCTGAAAGCGGTGCTCCGCCGGGGAGGAGAGATTATTCCGGATGTGCTGGCTTTCGGCGATATTCGGCTGAATCAGTCCACCTACTGTCTGGAGAGGGGAGAGAGGGGAATCCGGCTGGGAAAACGGGAGTACGAAGTGATGAGAATCCTTATGCATCACAGGGGGGCGGTGGTTTCCAAGGAGACCCTGATCCTGAAAATCTGGGGGAATGACGGAGAAGCGGTGGACAATAATGTGGAGATCTACATTTCTTTTCTCAGAAAAAAGCTGAACTTTCTCAAAGCGGAAACGGAGATCGCCACAGCCAGGCAGTTAGGGTATTATCTGACGGGAGGCGGAAAGACATGAAAGAGCTGAAACGGCTTCGGATCAAATTTATTCTTTCCAATATGGCCATGGTTACTCTGGTGATCGGACTGGCGTTTCTGGCGGTAGGATACTTTACGAAATACGGAATGGATCAGAATGATGAGCGTATGCTCAGGCAGGCAGCCGCTGCAGAATCCTTGCCGGAATTCTGGGATACGGGAGAGGTGAGGGCTCCGTACTTTATTTTGGTTACGGACGGCAACGATGAAATTGTCCGGGTGGAAGGTCAGTACGGCCTGGAACCGGATGAGAACGCTCTGAAGATCTTGGCCGCTCAGAGTCTGTCCGCGTCTGCGGACAGAGGCATCCTGGAGCTTTATCAGCTCCGGTATCTGCGGCGGCCCTTTGAGAACGGCTATCGGATCGCTTATATGGACACCAGCATAGGCGAGGCGTATGCCCGCGGAATGTGGAGAAACCTGGCGATTATCGGTTCGGCAGTCTGGCTGGCTCTGTTTGCCGTAAGCTGCTGCCTGTCGAAGTGGGCGGTCGCACCGGTGGGACAGTCCATGAGGCGGGAGAAGCAGTTTGTGGCAGACGCTTCCCATGAGCTGAAAACGCCGCTGACGGTGATTATGGCCAATGCGCAGCTTCTGGCGGAGCAGGCGCCGCCGGCGGACCGGGACGGAGCCAGATGGCTGACTAACATTGTCCAGGAAGCGGAGGAGATGAAAAAGCTGGTGGAGGAGATGCTGGCGCTGGCAAAGAGCGAAGCTGAGCGGGGAGAGAAGATTCAGAATATCTGCAGCCTCAGCGATGCGGTGATTGAAAGCGCGCTGTCTTTTGAGGCGGTTTTTTATCAGGGAAATAAAGAACTGTGCAGTGATGTGGAGGAAGGAATCCGGATCAGAGGAGATGAGGAGCAGCTGAAGCAGCTGATGAGAATCTTCCTGGACAATGCGGAAAAGTATTCGCCGGAAGAGGGCAAGACCTGGATACGGCTGGAACGGACAGGCAGTCGGAAAGCGAGGCTGACGGTTACCAATACGGGGCCGGAAATTCCGAAAGAAAAGAGAAAAGAGATTTTTGAACGGTTTTACCGCTCAGACAGCTCCAGAAGCGACAAGAAGGGCTACGGGCTGGGATTGGCCATTGCGGAGAGCATTGCGGAAAGGCATCGCGGTCGGATCTGGGCGGAATCCTCGGAGGGGATGAATCGGTTTGCCGTGGAATTTCCTGTCTGCGAAGCGGAACGATAAGCGCTCTGACCCACCAAAACGAGGAAAGTCTGAAAGGAGAGAGGAACATGAAGAGAAAGATGATATGGGGAATCGCCGCGGCAGCAGGCATTTTGTGGGGATGCGGCGGCGGAGAAGCTTTGGCGGCATCGGCTCAGGCGGAGACAGCTGTTGCGGCTGTTCAGAAGGAGACGGCGCCGGAAACGGCCGCCGAAGAAGGAAAGGAGACTGTGGAAAGGACGGAGATCCGCTTTTCAGACGATCTTCCTTACGGGGAGTTTTCTGCGATTCACACAGGCATGGCCGTTCTTTACGAAAATCATGGAGAGAACGCCAAGGGAATTACGGTATGCGTGAACGCGGGCCACGGCTGTGCCGGAGGAGAGCGGGAGAAAACTTACTGCCATCCGGACAAAACGCCTAAAGTGACCAGCGGGACTACGGCAGCAGGGGCGGTAAAGGCTTCGGCGATCAGCAGCGGGATGACGTTTGCCGACGGAACGCCGGAGGCTGAGGTGACTCTGCAGATGGCTCTGATTCTGAAGGAGCGGCTGCTGGAGGAGGGATACAGCGTATTGATGGTTCGGGAGACGGAGGACTCCCAGCTGGATAACGTGGCCAGAACCGTGCTGGCCAATCGGTATGCGGACTGCCACATTTCCCTTCACTGGGATTCCACCTCCAGCGACAAGGGCGCGTTTTTCATGAGCGTTCCTTCCGACTCCGCGTATCGGGCAATGGAGCCGGTGGCTTCTCACTGGAAGGAGCACAAT
>CALWEP010000004.1 GCA_944377325.1 uncultured Lachnospiraceae bacterium | reverse complement strand
GATCAGCTGAAAAGGCTTATGCACAGCACGGAAATGCTCACAAGGGATCTGGGAACCGTGCTGGTGGGAAAGGAAGCGGTGCAGGCGGGCCTGATCAACGAGGTGGGAGGGATCCGGGAAGCGCTGGGAAAACTGTACGCCATGACGGAGGGCAAAAAAAAGTGATACGGTTGCATTTTCCCTTAAATTTTTGTATACTAAATGAAACGGGCAGAGGAAGCTCCGGCAGGCTTATGGCCGCCGGGCTTCACTGATGTTAGGAGGCAAGTTTTAGTGGCACAGGCAAAAAAGACGACAAAAACATCTGCCGCGAAGGCAAAAACAAAACGGGGGCCGGGAAGGCCGCCGAAGAAAAAGGAACCGGAGAGACAGGAACGGCCGGAGTTTTTAGGGCCGGAAATGGTGATCATCGGTTCTTTTGCCCTGGCGGTTCTTCTGTTTCTGAGCAATTTTCACCTGTGCGGCATTCTGGGTGATTTTCTGCGCAGCGTGCAGCTGGGGCTGTTCGGATGCGTAGGCTATGTGGCTCCCCTGGCGCTGTTTGTGGGAGCCTGCTTTTATCTTTCTAATGTGGGAAACCCCATTGCGTCTCTGAAGCTGGGAGCTGCGGCGGCCGCGGTGGCCGTGCTCTGCGGATTGTGCGAGGGGCTGCTGGGCGATCCGTTTCAGGCAGGGGTGAAGCTGACGGACTTTTATAAGGGATCCGCCGCCTCCGGCCTGGGAGGAGGCATTGTGGGAGGAGCCATCAGCCACGGGCTGTACAGCCTGGTGGGAAAGGTGGGTACATATCTGATCCTTCTGGTCCTTTTGGCCGTTTCGCTGGTGCTGATTACGGAAAAGTCGCTGGTATCCTTTGTGAAAAAGGGAGGAGCGCGGGCTGCGCGCTATGCCAAGGAGGACATGGACCGCAGAAAGGAAATCTGGGCCGAACGGCAGGAAGAGAAGAGACGTCTGAGAGAGGAACGGGTGGTTCGGGGAGTAAACCTGCATTCCACCAAGCTGGAGGATTTCTGCCTGGAGGAGGCAAAAGAGGAACAGAGCTTTTCGCAGGAGCTTGTCCGGAAGGAAGAGGAAAAGGAAAAGGAGGAGCTTTCCGGTCTGGTGGAGGAGCTGGAGGCGAAAAACCTTCGGCATCAGGAGACGGAAAGCAGGGACGACGTATTTACCGGCACGATTGCATATCCCAGCAGAGATCAGGAGGCTCCTTTCGGAGAAGAAGAGCTGGCTGAGGTGCGCCGTGCTGTGAGCGGGGAAGAGGACGAAGAGGCAATTTACCTGAAGAAGGATACCCGGACTCTGGAAGAGATGAACCTGGTGGAGGAAGATTTCTGCCGAAGCAGGGAGCCGGTTCAGGAAGACCATGTTCCGTGGGATGAGGAGGAACGGGAGGAAGAGACATTTGCTGTGCTTCCGCCTGCCGGGGACGGATTTGCCGGGCAGATGGAGGATGACGTGTTCTCTTCTCCGGAAGGAGAGCGCCGGGTGGTGACCGCTTCCGGAAAAGTGATTGAAACGGAGACGGAATTACTGAAGAAAAGAATTGAGAAAAAGCGGTCGGAGGCTGCCGAAGAAGGGGACAGCCCCCTGAGCGTGACGGAGGAGATTGCCCGCAAGGAAGAGGCGGTGAAGAAGGAATACGTATTTCCGCCGCTCCACCTGCTGAAAAAAGGAAACAGAAATTCCTCCTTTTCTGAAAATGAATACAGAGAGACGGCGGTGAAGCTCCAGCAGACCCTGCGCAACTTCGGCGTGGGCGTTACGGTGACCAATATCAGCTGCGGCCCCTCTGTGACCCGGTACGAGCTTCACCCGGAGCAGGGAGTGAAGGTGAGCCGGATCGTAGGCTTGGCAGACGATATCAAACTGAGTCTGGCGGCGGCAGACATCCGTATTGAGGCTCCCATTCCGGGAAAATCTGCAGTGGGCATCGAGGTGCCAAACAAGGAAAACAATGTGGTCTATCTGAGGGAGATTCTGGAGGCGGACGGCTTCCGCCAGCACCGCTCCAGGCTGGCTTTTGCCGTGGGTAAGGATATCGGAGGCCAGGTCGTGGTTACGGATATTGCGAAAATGCCCCATCTGCTCATTGCGGGAGCCACCGGCTCAGGAAAATCGGTGTGCATCAACACGCTGATCATGAGCATTATTTATAAATCCGGTCCGGAGGACGTGAAGCTGATTATGATAGACCCGAAGGTGGTGGAGCTGAGCGTTTACAACGGAATTCCCCATCTGCTCATTCCGGTGGTCACCGATCCCAAGAAGGCGTCGGGAGCCTTGAACTGGGCTGTGGCGGAAATGATGGACCGCTATGACAAGTTTGCGAAATTCAATGTCCGTGATCTGAAAGGCTACAATGACAAGGTATCTGCAGCAGAAGGAATTGAAGACGAAAATAAACCGAAAAAGCTGCCTCAGATCGTTATCATCATTGATGAGCTGGCGGACCTGATGATGGTGGCCCCGGGGGAAGTGGAAGATTCCATCTGCCGTCTTGCCCAGCTGGCGAGAGCGGCGGGCATCCATCTGGTAATTGCGACTCAGAGGCCGTCCGTAAATGTTATTACCGGCCTGATCAAGGCGAATGTGCCTTCCAGAATTGCGTTTGCCGTTTCTTCCGGCGTGGATTCCAGAACCATTATCGATATGAACGGAGCGGAAAAGCTTTTGGGCAAAGGCGATATGCTGTTCTATCCTTCCGGCTTCCCGAAACCTCAGAGGGTACAGGGGGCGTTTGTGTCGGATGAAGAGGTTCAGAGAGTGGTGGATTTTCTGACGGAGCAGGGAATGGAAGCGGATTACAGCGCAGAGATAGCGGAGAGGATCGCTTCGGCGCCTGCGGCTTCGGCGGCGGGCGGCGATTCCGGACGGGACGAGTACTTTGTCCAGGCAGGAAGGTTTATCCTGGAAAAGGAAAAGGCTTCCATCGGAATGCTCCAGCGGATGTTCAAGATCGGCTTTAACCGGGCTGCCAGAATCATGGATCAGCTGGCGGAGGCCGGAGTAGTAGGAGAGGAAGAAGGCACCAAACCGAGAAAGGTACTGATGACCAAGGAAGAATTTGAAGAAAAATTCGGAAGCGGTCAATAAGTCATAGATGCAAAAGGATACAGGTTCATAAGGAGGTAAAAGCAGGGATGAAAACGGATATTGAAATTGCTCAGGAGGCAGTCATGCTGCCGATCAAAGAGGTGGCGGCTTCTTACGGCATCAGCGAGGACGATCTGGAGCTGTACGGCAAGTACAAGGCGAAGCTTACGGACGAGCTCTGGGAGCAGGTGAAGGACCGTAAGGACGGCAAGCTGGTGCTGGTGACGGTCATCAACCCCACTCCGGCAGGAGAGGGAAAGACAACCACCAGCGTAGGGCTGGGAGACGCTCTTTCCAGGCTGGGAAAAAAGACGCTGATTGCCCTCAGAGAGCCGTCTCTGGGACCGTGCTTCGGCATTAAGGGAGGAGCCGCAGGGGGCGGCTACGCTCAGGTAGTTCCCATGGAGGACCTGAACCTTCATTTTACCGGAGATTTCCATGCCATTACTTCGGCCAATAACCTGCTGGCCGCTCTTCTGGACAATCACATCCAGCAGGGAAACGCTCTGGGGATCGATACCAGACAGATTCTCTGGAAACGCTGCCTGGATATGAATGACAGGGTTCTGAGAAACGTGGTGGTAGGCCTGGGAGCAAAAGCGGACGGCGTGGTCAGAGAGGACCACTTCGTCATTACCGTTGCGTCGGAGATTATGGCCATCCTCTGCCTGGCAGAGAATATGGAGGACCTGAAAAAGCGTCTGGGACGGATCATAGTGGCATATAATTACGGGGGAGAACCGGTGACGGCGGAGGATCTTCATGCGGTGGGCTCCATGGCGGCCCTTTTGAAGGATGCTCTGAAGCCCAATCTGATTCAGACTCTGGAGCATACGGGGGCCATTGTTCACGGAGGTCCCTTTGCCAACATCGCTCACGGCTGCAACAGCGTACGGGCTACGAGGACGGCTCTGAAGCTGGCTGACGTGGTGGTAACGGAGGCCGGCTTCGGCGCAGACCTGGGAGCGGAAAAATTTATGGACATCAAGTGCCGCATGGCCGGCCTGAAGCCGGATGCGGTGGTGCTGGTGGCTACGGTGAGAGCGTTGAAGTACAATGGAGGCGTACCCAAGACAGAGCTTAAGGAGGAGAATCTGGAAGCGCTGGAAAAGGGAATCGTAAATCTGGAGAAGCATATTGAGAATCTGCAGAAATACGGTGTTCCGGTGGTGGTTACTTTAAATTCCTTTGTCACGGATACGGAGAGGGAGTATGAATTCATCCGCCGCTTCTGTGAGGAGAGAGGCTGCGAGTTCGCTCTGTCCGAGGTATGGGCCAAGGGCGGAGAGGGCGGCAGAGCCCTGGCGGAGAAGGTGCTGGCTACTCTGGAGACGAAGGAAAGTCATTTTGCGCCCATTTATCCGGACGAGATGAGCCTGAAGGATAAAATCGCCGCAGTTGCCGGAGAGATATACGGGGCAGACGGGGTAACCTATGCTCCCGCAGCGGAGAGGGCGCTGAAGAGAATTACGGAGATGGGATTCGGAAATATGCCTGTATGTATGGCGAAGACGCAGTATTCCCTTTCCGACGATCAGACCAAGCTGGGGCGGCCCACAGGATTTACCATCAGCGTACGGGATGCCTATGTATCGGCAGGGGCCGGTTTTGTGGTAGTGCTCACGGGAGCCATTATGACCATGCCCGGACTTCCCAAAGTGCCTGCTGCGGAAGGAATCGACGTAAACGAGGACGGCGTGATTACCGGCCTGTTCTGATATCATTCGGACGGATGTCCCACCGGTCCGGGAGGAAGCTCCCGGACGGTGCATCCGTTCACAGGAATTTCGGAAAGGTTTCGAAGGGTCTGTGAATGGAGGCACAGCCCGGAGCAAAACGGCTTTGGGTGAAGAATCGGATCATAGGAAGAAAAAGAATGGAGGGACGATATGAAATTCAGAGAATGGTTAAAGGACCTGGACTATGAAGTGTTGCAGGGAGATATGGATACAGAAGCAGAGGATGTGGTGTTTGACTCCAGGAAGGCGGTTCCCGGGGCGATTTTTGTATGCCTGAAGGGAACAAGGATTGATTCCCACGGATTTGTGGGGGACGTGGCCGCCCACGGGGTAAAGGCTTTCGTGGTGGAAAGAGAGGTGGAGCTGCCGGAAGGCGCTGCGGTGGTGAAGGTGAAAAATTCCCGCCACGCCCTGGCGGTTCTGTCTTCCGTACGGTTCGGAAATCCCATCCGCCGGATGATTTCTGTGGGAGTAACGGGGACGAAGGGAAAAACCACCACCACCCACATGATCAAGGCGATCCTGGAGGCGGCGGGGAAAAAGGTGGGAATGATCGGAACTACGGGAGCAGTGATCGGGGATCAGGTATATCCTACGGTGAACACTACTCCGGAGTCCTATACCCTTCAGGAGCACCTGCACCGCATGGCGGAGGCCGGCTGCCAGTATGTTCTTATGGAGGTATCCTCCCAGGGAATCAAGATGCACCGCACGGACGGCCTGTTTTTTGACTACGGCGTATTCACCAACATTACTCCGGACCATATCGGGCCGGATGAACATGCGGATTTTGCCGAATACCTTTATTATAAATCCAGACTTTTTTCCATGTGCCGTACGGGGATTGCAAACCGGGATGACGGTCACTTCACGGAGATTGTGAAGGACAGAACCTGCAAAGAGCTGTTCACCTACGGGCTTCAGGAAAACGGGCAGGCGGATTTCCGGGGCAGACAGGTCCGCTGTGTGGCGGAGCCGGGATTTGTGGGTACGGAATTTGATGTGGCTGATGAGAAAAACGGCAGGAATCTGGACATTCGCCTGGGGCTGCCGGGGGCCTTCAATGTGAGCAATGCCCTGGCGGCAGTGAGCGTCTGCCGCATTATGGGAATCGGCGAGGAGGCGGTCTGCCACGGCCTGGAGCATGTGCGGGTGAACGGCAGAATGGAGATTGCGTACAGCTCGGAGAGGTGTACGGTAATTATTGATTATGCCCACAACGCGGTGAGCATGGAAAGCCTTTTAACCACCCTCAGAGAGTACCGTCCCAAGAGGCTGGTATGCGTGTTCGGAAGCGGAGGAAACCGTTCTAAGGACCGCAGGTACGCTATGGGAGAAATCGGGGGAAAAATGGCGGATTTCTGCATTCTTACGGCAGATAATTCCCGGTATGAAAAGACGGAGGACATTATCGCGGACATCCGCAGCCGTCTGGAGCCGGCAGGCGGAGCGTTTGTGGAGATTCCCGACCGGCGGGAGGCGATTTATTACAGCCTGTCCCATGCGGAGCCGGGGGATATGATCGCGATCATCGGAAAAGGCCATGAGGACTATCAGGAGATCAACGGTGTCCGGACCCATTTCCTGGACCGGGAAGTGGTGGAGGAAGCGGTGAAGGAACTGGGACTGTGAGTCCGGCGAAGGAGAAAAAGCGATGAGAACAGTAAATGATATTGTCAAAATGTCGGGGGGAACTCTTCTGGCCGGCGACGGGAGCAGAGAGGTAAGGCGGATCGTTCTGGATTCCAGAAAGGCGGAGCCGGGGGATCTGTTCGTCCCCATTGTGGGGGAAAGGGTAGATGCCCATCTTTTTCTGGAGCAGGTAGCCGGACAGGGGGCGGCGGCGGTATTTACAGCCAGGCACGGAGCAGCGGAAGTAAAGCAGGAGCTGGCGGCCCGCACTGCCTGGATCGGCGTGGAGGATACGAAAGCGGCGCTGCAGAGGCTGGGATCCGGCTGCCGGGATCGGCTTTCCATTCCGGTGGTGGGAATCACGGGAAGCGTGGGAAAGACTACCACCAGGGAAATGATCGCGGCGGCTCTCAATGCCGGCTTCCGCGTATATAAAACGCCGGGAAACAGCAACAGCCAGGTGGGCGTTCCCATTACCATGTGGGAGATTGCTCCGGAGGACCAGATTGCGGTGATCGAGCTGGGAATGAGCGAGCCGGGGGAACTGACCCGGATTGCCGGGATTGCCCGGCCCACCATGGCGGTGATCACCAATATCGGGATCGCTCATATTGAACAGCTGGGGTCTCAGGAAAACATTCTTCGGGAAAAGCTGACTATTCAGGACGGACTGCAGCCGGGAGGTCTGCTCCTTCTCAACGGAGACGATCCCCTGCTTTGCAGCGTGAAGGCAAGGGAGGGATTCCGCACCCTGTACTACGGAACGGGGGAGAACTGCGATTATCGGGCGGAAGATCTGAGGGAAGAAGGCGGGTGTCCCGTATTTACGGCAGTCCACGGGAAGAAACGGGTTTCGGTGCGTCTGAACGTGTTGGGGCGCCACAATGTGCTTAATGCCATGGCGGCCCTGGCGGCAGCGGAGGAATCCGGTCTGCCTATGGAAAAGGCGGCAGTGACTCTGGCTGAGTTCCGAGGTTTCCGGCACCGGCAGCAGGTTTTTGAGAAGGACGGGATTACCGTTCTGGATGACACTTACAATGCCAGTCCCGCTTCCATGAAAGCCAGTCTGGACGTGCTTGCCGCCCTGGGAAAGGGAAAGCGGCGCGTTGCAGTCCTGGCGGATATGAAGGAGCTGGGAGATCGGACGGAGCAGTTTCACTACGAAGTGGGGGCTTATATGAAGAACTGTCCCGCGGATGTGCTCCTTACGCTGGGAGAATTGGCCAAAGAGCTGGCCAGAGGAGCGGTGGAAAACGGCGGAGCCGGTACGGCGGAAAGCTTCATCGATCGGGAGGAGCTGACGGCCAGATTGCGGGAGCTGCTCCGAGAGGGGGATTGCGTGCTGTTTAAGGGCTCAAATTCCATGAATCTGGCAGAAATTGCGGAGGGCTTTTATCTGCCGCAGGACAGGTAGGTCCGGAGAGCGAAGGTCAGGGGTCTGAAAACGGAACAGGCTCCTGATTTTAATTTGGGACAGGAGGAAACATGGGAAAACAGTTTGCCAATGTGATCGTAGACATATCTCATGAACGGGTGGACCGGCCGTTTCAGTATCGGGTGCCGGACAGACTGCAGGGAAAGGTCTGCGCCGGATCTCCGGTGCTGGTTCCCTTCGGCGCAGGAAACCGTCTCCGCAAGGGATATGTGGTGGAGCTGACGGATCAGGCAGATTTTGATCCGGCCAGAATCAAGGAGCTGGCGGATCTGGATGAAAACGGATACAACGCAGCGTCCCAGCTGATCAGCCTGGCGTGGTGGATGAAGGAACGGTATGGCTCAACCATGAATCAGGCGCTGAAAACGGTGCTTCCCGTAAAAGAAAAGATCCGCCCTGCGGAAAAGAGAACCATCCGCTCCTGCCTGTCGAAGGAGGAGCTGAGCGACCGGCGCGCCCTGTGGGAAAAAAAACATTACCGGGCCAGGGCCCGGCTTTTTTCCGCCCTGGAGGATATGGGGGAAATTCCTTATGAGCTGGCGGTGAAACAGCTGAAGCTGGCTCCGGCGGCTTTGAGAACCATGGAAGAAAAGGGATGGATCATGGTAGAACGTGAGGCGGTCTACCGGAATCCGGTGAAGGAGAACGGGGAAAAGTCATCCGGCGTGAACCTGAACCGGGAGCAGCGGGAGGCGGCGGAGGCCTTCTGCAGGGACTATCGATCGGGAAAACCAGGCACATATCTGCTTTACGGAATCACCGGCAGCGGAAAGACAGAGGTATATATGGAAATGATGGAGGAGGTGCTCCGGGACGGAAAACAGGTGATTGTGCTGATTCCGGAGATTGCCCTTACCTATCAGACGGTGCTGCGCTTTTACCGCCGGTTCGGAAGAAGCGTATCGGTGATTAACTCCAGGCTTTCCAAGGGGGAGCGGTACGATCAGTTTGAACGAGCCAGAAAGGGGGAAATCCAGGTGATGATCGGTCCCCGATCTGCTCTTTTTACTCCCTTTGAGCATCTGGGACTGATTGTGATCGATGAGGAGCAGGAGGGGGCGTACAAAAGCGAGCTGGCGCCCCGGTATCACGCCAGGGATGTGGCGGCTAGGCGGGCCGCTATGGCAGGAGCAGGTCTGGTACTGGGCTCGGCCACCCCTTCTCTGGAGGCTTATTCCAGAGCTGTGAGAGGGGAATACCGGCTGCTGACTCTGACAGAACGGGCAAAGAAGGACAGCCGGCTGGCTCAGACGGAAATCGTGGATCTGAGGGAGGAACTGAGGGCGGGAAACCGGTCTGTCTTCAGCCGCAGACTGACGGAGCTGATGGAGGACCGGCTCCGGAAGGGAGAGCAGATTATGCTGTTCATGAACCGGAGAGGCTATTCCAGCTTTGTGTCCTGCCGGGCCTGCGGGGAGGCGATGAAATGCCCCCACTGCGATGTGAGTCTGACCTATCACCGGAACGGGAGACTGAAATGCCATTACTGCGGCTACGAGATTCCCATGCCGGACCGGTGCCCCTCCTGCGGTTCCCCCTATATTGCCGGGTTCGGAACCGGGACCCAGAAAATTGAGGAAATGACAAAAAAATGCTTTCCTCAGGCCAGAATTCTGCGGATGGATACGGACACCACCGGAGGGAAAGATGGACATGAGGAGATTCTTTCCTCTTTTGCAGAGGGAGAAGCGGATATTCTGGTGGGAACTCAGATGATTGTAAAGGGCCACGATTTTCCGAGAGTTACTCTGGTTGGCGTGCTGGCGGCGGATCTTTCGCTGAACGCTCCGGATTATGCCTGCGGAGAGCGGACCTTCCAGCTCCTTACGCAGGCGGCCGGCCGGGCGGGAAGAGGGGAGGCGGCGGGAAATGTGGTGATTCAGACCTATATGCCGGAGCATTACAGCATTCAGGCGGCGGCCAGACAGGACTACAAGGAATTTTACGAAAAGGAGATGGCCTATCGCCGGATGCTTCGCTATCCTCCTGCCATGGGGCTTTTGGTGGTTCAGGCGGCTTCCGCCGACGAGGAGGAGGTCATCCGGGCGGGAGAGCGGATCCGTCTGACGGCGGAGCAGGCAGGGAAAGACGGAGCCGTTCAGGTTCCCCCGGAGATCACGGGACCGTTGGATGCCTCTGTATACAAAGTTAATGATATTTACAGAAAAATTTTATATATTAAGCATGAGAATTATGATATACTATTAAGAATCCGGAAAAAAATAGAAGAATTGGAACTTCCCGCTATGCTCAGCTATGATCTTCAGTAGGATACGGGGAGGAAATCATCATAGACAGCGGAGGAAAGAGAGGATATTATGGCAATCAGACAGGTAAGAGTGATGGGAGACGAGATCCTGACGAAGAACTGCAAGCCGGTGAAGGAGATGACGCCCAGGATCAGGGAACTGATCGATGATATGTTTGATACGATGTATCAGGAGAACGGAGTGGGACTGGCAGCTCCTCAGGTGGGGGTACTGCGGCGGATCGTGGTGATCGACGTGGATGACGGAAATGAGTATGTGCTGATCAATCCGGAGATTCTGCAGACGGAAGGAGAGCAGACCGGATATGAAGGCTGCCTGAGCGTTCCGGGAAAAACAGGCGTGGTCACCCGGCCGAATTATGTGAAGGTCCGCGCTCTGAACGAGGATATGGAACCTTATGAACTGGAGGGGGAAGGACTGCTGGCCCGGGCGATCTGCCATGAATGCGATCATTTGGACGGACGGCTCTACGTTTCCCTGGTGCAGGGTGAGCTGGAGGATGTGGATGCTCCGGATGAAGAGGAAAGCGAGGAATAGCTTATGCGTATTGTATTTATGGGAACACCGGATTTTTCCGTTCCCGCGCTGGAGGCTCTGGTCCGGGGCGGCCATGAGGTGGCAGCTGCCGTGACTCAGCCGGACAAGCCCAAGGGAAGGGGAAAGGCTGTGCAGATGACGCCGGTGAAGGAAAAAGCCCTGGAACTGGGGATACCCGTATACCAGCCGGTGAAGGTGAGAGATCCGGAGTTTGTGGAGCTGCTTGGCGGACTTCAGCCGGATGCGGTGGTGGTGGTTGACTTCGGACAGATTCTGCCGAAGGCGGTCCTGGATATTCCCAGGTACGGGTGCATCAATATCCACGCGTCCCTTCTGCCGAAATACCGGGGAGCTGCTCCCATTCAGTGGGTGATTATTGACGGAGAAAAAGAGACGGGAATTACTACCATGTATATGGATGAAGGCCTGGATACGGGAGATATGCTGGAAAAGACGGTGATTCCTCTGGATGAAAAGGAAACGGGAGGAAGTCTTCATGACAAACTGGCAGCTGCAGGCGGCCGGCTGATTCTCTCCACGCTGAAAGGACTGGAGGAAGGAACGCTGAAGGGCACCCCTCAGGGAGACGGGGAGACCTGCTATGCGAAAATGCTGAAAAAATCTCTTGGAGATATAGACTGGACCATGGACGGCGCGGCCATTGAACGTCTGATCCGCGGCCTGAATCCCTGGCCCAGCGCATATACCTGCCTGAACGGGAAAACGCTGAAAATCTGGGAGGCGGACGTGCTGGATCAGGAGTATGACGCAGCTCCCGGCACGGTTGTGAAGTCCGGAAAAGAGGAAATGATTGTTCAGACGGGCAAGGGTTCACTCAGACTGCGCTCCGTGCAGCTGGAGGGGAAAAAGCGGATGGATATTCCGTCCTTCCTGCGGGGATACTCAGTGGAAGAGGGAACCATATTGGAGAGGAGAGCGGCAGAATGACGTTTTTGACGGCGATGGGCTATTACGGGTTCGGATATCCGGGATATGGATTTTACTGGGATCCCACATTGATCCTGGTGCTGATCGGGGCGATGATTTCCATGTGGGCATCTTCCCGGGTTCAGTCTTCCTTCCGGCAGTACTCCCGCATGAGGAGCTCCTTAGGAATGACGGGAGCTGAGACTGCCAGAAGGATTCTGGATTCTCAGGGGCTTTATGATGTGCAGGTGAGATCGGTGCGGGGAAATCTGACGGATCATTATGACCCCAGAAGCAAAACGGTCAATCTGTCGGAAGCCGTATACGGGTCCTCATCGGTGGCGTCCATCGGAGTGGCTGCCCATGAATGCGGCCATGCGGTTCAGGATGCGCAGGGCTATGCTCCCCTGAATATCCGCAGCGCTTTGGTTCCGGTGGCAAATATCGGCTGCAACTTATCCTGGCCGATTATTCTGATCGGACTGCTGTTTGGAATGAGCCAGTTCCTGCATTTGGGAATTCTTCTGTTTTCTCTGGGCGTTCTCTTCCAGCTCATTACCCTTCCGGTGGAGTATAATGCTTCCGGCCGGGCGGTGGTTCTTCTGGACCAGCTGGGGATTCTGCGGGGAGAAGAGGTGGCGGCTGCCCGCAAGGTGCTCAATGCGGCTGCCCTGACTTATGTGGCAGCGGCAGCGGCGACCATTCTGCAGCTGCTCAGACTGGTCATTCTGTTTGGAGGACGAAACCGTGACGATTAAGGAAACAGGAGGGCGGGAGATCGCGCTGGATGTGCTTTCGGAGGTGCTGGAGAACGGCGCATTCGTTCATGTGGCGCTCTCCCGTGCCCTTTTTAAATATCAGTATCTGGATAAACAGGAGCGGGCTTTTATTACCAGAGTGACGGACGGTACCATTGAAAGGCTTCTGACCATTGATCAGGTCCTATCCATGTGCTCCTCCGTTCCGGTAAAGAAAATGAAGCCTTTGATCCGCACGCTGCTGCGCATGAGCGTGTATCAGATTCTGTTTATGGACCGGGTGCCGGATTCGGCGGTCTGCAATGAGGCGGTGAAGCTGGCGGTGAGAAGGCGCTTTGCCGGACTGAAAGGATTTGTTAACGGCGTGCTGCGGTCCGTGTCCGGAAGAAAGGAAGAATTTGTTTTTGAAGAGCCGTCCCTGAAGTATTCCATGCCTCAGTGGCTGATCAGCCGATGGGAACGGGACTACGGACAGGAAGCGGCAGAAATGATGATGAAGGCATTTCTGGAAGACAGGAGCATAACGGCAAGATGCAATCTGCAGCTGGCTTCTCCCGAGGAAATTCTCCGCTCTCTGCGGGAGCAGGGAGCACAAGCGGAGGTTTCCCCTTACGGAGAGGATCTTCTGATCCTTCGCGGCTATGACTATCTGGAGGGGCTGGAAGCGTTCAGGGCAGGGTGGATTCAGGTCCAGGATACCAGCTCTTATTTTGTGGGAAAGCTGACGGCTCCCAAACCGGGCAGTCATGTAATCGATGTGTGCGCCGCGCCGGGAGGAAAAAGTCTCCATCTGGCGGACCTGATGAAGGGAACCGGCCTGGTGGAGGCGAGGGACCTGACCTGGCAGAAGGTGGCTAAGATTGAAGAGAATGCGGAGCGTGCCGGAGTGAAGAATATCAGGACGGAGGTCTGGGATGCTCTGGAACGGAAGGAAGAGTCCGCAGGGCAGGCAGACCTGGTGATCGCGGATCTTCCCTGCTCCGGACTGGGGATCATCGGAAAGAAGCCGGACATTAAATACCGGATCCGGGAAGAGGACTTAAAGGAGCTGGCAGATCTTCAGAGGAGAATCCTTGCTGTGGTGTGGCAGTATGTCAAGCCGGGGGGACTGCTCTGTTACTCCACCTGCACGGCGGACATTTTGGAAAATCAGGAGAATGCATCCTGGTTCAGAGAAAACTTCCCCTTTGATTCGGTGGATATTTCAGGCCGGCTGGGGCCGGACCTGGAGGAGCCTTCCATGAAAGAGGGATGGATTCAGCTGCTGCCGGGAAAGCACCCCTGCGACGGCTTTTTCATCTCTCTGTTCCGCAGAAGAAGCGGAGAGGAAATCGATAAAAAGGAGTAATCATCCCTATGGAAAAGAAAGATCTGAAATCCATGACTCTGCCGGAGCTTACCGAAGAGCTTTCCGCCGCCGGGGAGAAACCATTCCGGGCCAGACAGCTCTATCAATGGATGCATCAGAAGCTGGCTGCATCTCCCGATGAGATGACCAACCTTCCCAAAAATCTGAGAGAAACTCTTTTGCGGGAATACATATGGACGGTTCTGGAGCCGGTGGATGTGAAAGTATCGGCGGCGGACGGTACGAGGAAATATTTGTTCCGCCTGGAGGACGGAAATGTGATTGAAAGCGTGCTGATGAGGTATAAGCACGGCAATTCCGTCTGCGTTTCTTCCCAGGTAGGCTGCCGGATGGGCTGCCGGTTCTGTGCGTCTACCCTGGACGGCCTGGAGAGAAATCTCCGTCCCTCGGAGATTCTGGAACAGATATACAGGATCCAGAGGGATACGGGGGAACGGGTCTCTAACGTGGTGGTGATGGGCTCGGGGGAGCCGATGGACAACTATGAGAACGTGGTGCGTTTTATCCGCCTGCTCAGTGCGCCGGAGGGGCTGAATATCAGTCAGAGGAATATTACTCTGTCTACCTGCGGCCTGGTGCCGGAGATCCGGCGGCTGGCAGAGGAGGATCTGGCGATTACCCTGGCACTTTCTCTCCACGCGCCGAATGACGAGGTGAGAAAAACGCTTATGCCTATTGCCAACCGGTACGGTCTGGCGGATGTGCTGGACGCATGCCGGTACTATTATGAGAAAACAGGGCGGAGGCTGACCTTTGAATACAGTCTGGTAAAAGGAGTCAATGACAATCTGGAGGAGGCGGAAGCTCTGGCACGCCTGATCGGAGATTGTCACGGTCATGTAAACCTGATTCCCGTAAATCCCATTAAAGAGAGAAACTATGTTCAGTCCAACCGGGAAGCGGTAGAGGCTTTCAAGAATCATCTGGAAAAACGGGGACTGAACGTGACGGTGCGCCGGGAGATGGGGCGTGATATCGGGG
>CALWEP010000003.1 GCA_944377325.1 uncultured Lachnospiraceae bacterium | reverse complement strand
CAAAGTTCAACGCCTGCGCCTGCTGGCTGTGATCACTCAGGATTCCGAGAGATCATTTTGCTTTTTGGCAATTTTTCTCGCCTGTTCCGTAATGGAACGGCTGCCGTGGGCAGCCTGATATTCTTCTTCCGTTACCATACGCAGAGCGCCGGTGGGACAGATGCGCACGCAGGCCGGCTGCAGTCCGTTTTTCACTCTGGTGCAGCAGCCGTCGCATTTTACCATCTTCCCCGCCTCATTGAAGGAGGGCGCTCCGAAGGGACAGGCCATGGAACAGCTGTGGCAGCCAATGCAGTCCCTGTTGTCGAAAACGGTGAGCATGGTCTCCGGATCCTTTCTCAGACAGCCCACCGGGCAGCCGGTGACGCAGGGAGCCGGGTCGCAGTGCATGCAGGCCACGGAAAAGTGGTGAAAGGCAGGCAGAGCGCCGGGATGCTCCGCCTCGAAAACCGTGCGGAACGGGGCCGTTCCCGCAGACGGATCGTAATCATTCTGATCCATGCAGGCGACGGCACAGGCTCCGCAGGCGCAGCAGAGGCCGGAATCAAAGTCCAGAATCATTTTACTCATGACAGCCTCCTTTTCTGGTGACTTTGCACCGATTGGACCGCACTGCCGGGAAGCCGGAATAGGGATCCAGCCGGTCGGCGTCGATCAGGTCGTTGATATTTGCCTCCCGATATCCGTGGTACAGGCTTACCAGGCCGGCGGGGATATGGAGGGAGGGCAGGGCATGGGCGGTGATGGAGCCGGTCGGGGTGGAAAGCTCCACCGGCTCTCCTTCTTTTATTCCCAGACGGGCGCAGTCCCGGGGATTCATTTCCGCACAGGCGTTGGGCCGCAGCGTTCTCAGCCAGGGGACGTCATGAAGCCGGGAATGAAGGGCATGGGGAAGCCGGCCTCCGCTGGTGAGGACCATGGGATATTCCGCCGGATCAATGTCATCCAGAGGCTCCCGGTAGGTGGGAAGGGCATCCAGCCCCCATTCCGGATGGGAGGCGATCAGCTCGGATTTCAGTTCAAATTTTCCCGTCGGCGTTTTCAGCCCCTTGTTTAAAGCGGCCAGCTCCCGGTGAGGCTTGAATTCCGGCACCTTCAGCGGGGTGTCCGCATCCTGAAGCTGCTGCACGGTATAGGAAACGGGGCTGAGAATATACTCCAGGCAGGCCCGGTATCCCTGACAGAGGAGAGGATCGTCCAGATCCATGCGCCGAGCCAGCTCGCAGATAATATCCGTATCCGGGCGCGATTCATAGAGAGGCGGGATGACCGGCTTCGTGTAATAAGCGTAGCCGCCGGGATAGGATTTGAACTCCTCCCGCTCAAAGGAGGAGCAGGCCGGGAGAACGATATCCGCATATTTGGCGCTGTCCGTGAGGAATAAGTCGGCGTCTGCGAAAAAGTCCAGTTCATCAATGGCTTTTTCCAGCTTTCGGCTGTCCGGAAACATCCGGAAGTTCATGCCGAAGGCCATGACTGCTTTTATGGGATAAGGCGTTTTTTCAAGGATCTGCCGGGGCAGGTCCATGGACTGAGCCTCTTTTTCCAATTCGTTCCACAGGGGGAAGCGGAGGCCGCCTACGGGAGGAGCCAGGAAGGGCCGTCTGGTTTCCGTCTCAAACCGGTGCTCCAGCGTGGAATAGCCGGAGGCCTGGTGGGTAAAGGTAAATTCCACCGGAAGCTGGCCGCCCTTTTTGTCGAAGTTTCCCGTAATGGCGCTGAGGGCCATAATGGCGCGGTAATTCTGCATTCCGTTCATATGATGCCCCAGCGGAGCGGAGCTTTCCTTGATGCTCATGGGGTGACCGTACTCATGGATCATTTCCGCGGCCCGGTGCACTTTTTCCCAGGGCACGCCGGTGAGTTTTTCAATGTTGCCGGCATGGAAGCCGCGGCAGTATGCGGCGTACTCCTCAAAGCCGTGAACGTATTTGTCGATGTAGCTGCGGTCGATCCAGTCATTGGCAATCAGATCGTTGGCAATCGCCAGAGCCAGGGCGCCGTCTGTGCCGGGCAGAGGCTGGAGAAAGAGATCGGCGATCTTTTCGGCGGTCTGAGTGTACATGGTATCGATAATAATGAATTTGGTGCCGGCCCGTTTCATGGCTTCCATGGAGCGGGCGGCGTTGTATGAGGTGTGATAGGGATTCATTGCCCACCCCAGGAACAGGCTGCAGTTTTTCATGTCTGCCCGCGCGGGAGAGGCAATGGCCGTCTCCCAGGCCATCAGCCCTGAAGTGAAGCAGGAGCTGGATTCCGTACCGTAGTTGGGTGTGCCGAAGGAATTGGCCAGACGGCGCAGCAGGGGACGGTACCATTTGCTGTATCCTGAGAAGAAAAATACGGACTGAGCTCCCCAGGCTTTCCGATAGTCCAGAAGCCGGCCGGCGATGGTATCCAGGGCTTCGTCCCAGCTGATGGGGGTGAATTCCCCGCTGCCTCTGGGCCCGGTGCGCTTTAAGGGCGTGCGGATCCGGTCCTTTCGGTAAATGTACTGGCGGTTGGAGGCGCCTTTGGTGCAGAGAAGTCCCCGGTTGTAGGGGTGGTCCTGGTTGCCCTCCACCTTGATGACCACTCCGTCTTTTACGTATGCGTTGATCCCGCAGTGGGAGGAGGGGGAGCAGATGTCGCACAGGGTATGGCGGATCTCAATTCCCGTTTCCGGACAGGGGATTTTCGCCTTTAACAGTTCTTCTTTAGTCATGGATTCCAACTCCTTCCAGGGAACGGATAAATTCGTGGCTCAGTCCTTCCTGCTTCAGGATTCCCTTCTGAAAATCGGAGAGGCCGTCTCCGTTCTCTTCCTGAATCATTCCAAGGATCAGATTTTTCAGAATGCCGCTGATCCGGCAGTTCCCTAAAATATTAATTCCAGCCAGGCGGCGCTCGCTGCGGACTCCTTCGATCCACAGCCCCTTCTCTTTGTTTTCGAACTGAATGCGGGTGCCGTCAATCCGGTTGTCTCCGAAGCCGATAAAATCCATTCCCATAAAATGGGTAATATTGTGAAGGATGTTTCCGGGAAAGCTCCCCGTTCCCCCGGCCATATTCAGGCCGGCGGTATAGCCCTGGTAGGCGGCGTTTGCCCACAGGCCGATGATCTGATGCTGTCCGTCCTGAAGGTTGCAGCCCTCACAGCAGTCGCCGGCGGCAAAAATGCCTTCCGCGGAGGTGCGCATGGAGGGGTCCACGGTGATGCCCCGTCCGACCTGAATGCCGGCGGCGGATGCCAGGGCCGTATTGGCTCTGGTGCCGATGCAGAGAGCGACCAGATCAGCGGGAAGGACGGAGCCGTCCGAACATTCTGCGGCGGCTCTGGTCTGAGTTCCTTTGCGGACGGCGGTCAGACCGGCACGGAATTTCATGCGGATGCCCTGAGCGGCCAGCTCGCTTTCGATGCGCGCCGCAGTCTGCGGATAGGCGGCCAGAGGAAAAATGTGAGGCGCCATATCCACCAGAGTGGTTTTCACGCCGTTGTTGGATAATGCCTCTACCACTTTGATGCCGGCCATGGATGCCCCGATGACCACGGCTTTGGAAATCGTTCCTTCCTCCAGAATGGACCTGAGCCGGCGGGCGTCATCCAGAGTGCGCATGGAAATGGAAGCCTCCGGGCATTCGTTGGGAATGGGAGGCACGAAGGAATATGCTCCTGTGGCCAGGAGAATTTTGTCATAGGCTCTGCTTTCTCCGTTTTCCAGCTTCAGGGTGCGGTTTTCCGCATCCAGTCCGGTGACCTTTACGGATGGATAAATATGCAGTTTATAGTTGTCCTCGATTTCCTCCAGGGTTCCGAAGGGGAACATTCCTTCGTAGCGGAGCCGGTTGGAGGCGTAGTAAGTGGTGAGCATGGGATTGTAAGGCGGATCGGGATGCTCCGAGTATATGTCAATGGTTCCCGTGGAATCGGTTTCCCGGATTGCCTGAGCGGCATGATAACCGGCGCACCCGAATCCGACAATAGCATATGCTGCCATAATGATTCCTCTTTTCTATAAAAAATTAAAAATGCTCATGTTCCATCTGAACCAGACGGTCCAGAGCCTGGTTCAGGAGATTTCGGGTGCACCCGATATTGATGCGCATATATCCGTTTCCCTCCTGTCCGTAGGTGCTTCCGTCATTCAGCCCTAAGCGCCGGGTATGTATCAGCTCTGACGTAAGCTCCTGTTGAGACAGGGAAAACTCACGGAAATCCAGCCACATCAGGAACGTGCCTTCATGGACGGCCGGACGGATGCGGGGAGCCTCCTCTTTCAGGCGCTCCCGGACCAGAAGAGAGTTCTGCTCCAGATAAGCCAGCTGAGCGTCCATCCAGGCGGAACCGTACCGGTAAGCGGCGGCAGACATTTCCATAGCCAGAATATCGGGATGGAGGAGCCACGCGGAGCGAAGCTTTGCCTGGATCCGCTCTCTGATCTTCGGATCGGGAATCACCATGGACGATACGCATAATCCGGAAAGATTGAAGCTTTTTCCGGGGGATATGCAGCTGACAGCCAGATCGTGTATTTCAGGAAATGCCAGAACGGAAGTGAAAGAATGGCCGAACATGGCGAAATCACAGTGAATCTCATCGGAGACCACATATACATGATACTTGCGGCAGAGACGGGCCAGCTCCTGAAGCTCTTCCTTCCTCCACACCCGTCCTACCGGATTGTGGGGATTGCACAGAATCATCATTTTGACGCCGTTCCGGAAATGATTTTCCAGGTCTTCCATGTCCATCTCGTAGGTTCCGTTCCCGGGCAGGAGGGGACTTGCCGCGGCGGTCCTTCCCGTTCCCGTGATTATGGTCAGGAAGGGGTCATATACGGGAGTCTGAATCAGAATTTTATCTCCGGGCTCGGTGAGAGCCTGGATGGAATAACTGATGGAGGTGATCACTCCGCTGCCGGCTGTGATCCAGTCTTTTTCCAGATTCAGGCGGTGACGCTTCTGAAACCAGCTGATGATGCTGGCGTAATATTCTTCCGGAGGAACGCTGTAGCCGAATACGGGATGCTCCAGCCGGCGCGCGGCAGCCTCCGTAATTTCCGGCGGCACGGAAAAGTCCGTATCGGCAATCCACAGCGGCAGAAGGCCGGTTTCACCGAACTTGCTGCCGCAGCGGTCCCATTTGACGCTGTTTGTACCCTTCCGGCAGATTTCCCGGTCAAAATCATAATTGCATTCTGATCCCATTAGAAAACCCCCTTAATAATTAATCTAATCATATTTCTCTATTTAAGGATATGGTACTATCCGGCCTGAAAAAAATCCAATATATCCTGGCAATGAATTGATAAAAAAATCGAATGAATCGGCGCATATAAAAAGATTAGTCCTGAATTTTTGCCCTTGAAGATAAAAAATAAGGCTGTTATAATCGTGTTTAACATAAACGTTGAGGTACGTGGCGGAATTTTCGGATAAGAGATTGGGAAGAGAAGACACGGATTCGGATAAGGGAGGCAGTTATATGGATTTGATTCAGCTGGAATATTTTAAAGCGGTGGCAGAGGCGGGGCACTTGACCAATGCGGCAAAGAAACTGAACGTAGCTCAGCCGGCGCTCAGCGTCAGTATTGCCAAGCTGGAGAACGAAGTGGGCGTACCTCTGTTTGATCGGGTAGGCCGGGGAATTTACCTGAACAAAACGGGGGAGATTTATCTGGAATATGTGGAGCAGGCGCTGAGCATCATGAAGCGGGCCCAGACGGAGGTGGACGCTTACTGCAAAAAGCTGGATAATGTGCTGAATCTGGGAGTTGTGAGCAAGCCTTTTTCTCAGATGCAGCTGGTGGACTTCAAATCCCGTTTTCCCAACAGTGATATCCGTCAGATTGATATTGAGTCTGAGCATATGGTGGAGGCTCTTCAGAAGGATGAGCTGGATTATGTCCTCGCAGGGCGGATGATTTCCGCTCCGGGGATCGTGGGAGAACAGGTATGGGAAGAGAAGATGGTGCTGGCGGTGTCGGCGGACCATCCGCTGGCCCGCTATGAATGGATCCGGCTGTGCGACGCCAGCGAAGAGAAGTTTATCTGCCTTCCCAAGGGTTTTGAATACAGGATCCTGGCCGATGAAATGTGTCGAGAGGCGGGCTTTTCCCAGAATGTGACGGTGGAGTGCTTTCACTGCCATATGGTAGGCCTGGTGGCGGCGGGAGAAGGAGTGGCGCTGATGACCACCGGAAGGGCCAAGGGACACAGGGGAAACAAGCAGGTTGTTTTTGTTCCCATTATGGATCCGGAATATACGAGAAAGCATTATATCATGTGGAAAGTAGGCCATCATTTCAATAAAATGGCAAAGGAATTCCGCAGATACTTAAAGACCTACTTTGAGGAGCACGGAAGCGACGGCTGCGGAGACTGCGGCTTATAGAAGAAATCCTGGAGGGAGCTATGATGAAGACGGACGGAACGTGGGGAGCGGTGCTTCTGGCCGGCGGACAGGGGAGACGGATGGGGGGAGTGAGCAAAGCGGAGCTGACAGTGGAAGGAGAGCCCTTTCACAGACGTCTGATCGGAGAACTGGAGGGGCTGGGCGGCCCGGTGTTCTATTCCGCAGGAGCCTATCCGCCGCCCGGCGATCTGACGATTCCGGTGATCCGCGATCTGCCGCTTTCAGAGGACGGCAGACCGGCCGGCCCGCTGGGGGGAATGATTTCCTGTTTCCGGCAGACGGAATGCGGCTGGCTGCTGTTTGCCGCCTGCGATCTTCCCTTTTTTCACAGGGAATTGGGAGAAATGCTTCTGGCCCGGCGGACGGGGAGGGAAGAGGCGCTGATCTGGAGAACCAGGGACGGGAGGCTTCAGCCTCTGTGCGGCCTTTATTCAAGAGCTTGTCTGCCCGTTATGGAGCAGTGTGTGAAGGCAGGCGACCGCCGCCTCCTTTCCTTTCTGTCCCGCGTTTCCTGCCGGGTGGCGGATACGGAGGAGGAGGGGATTCCGGATTACTGGTTTATGAACGTGAATTCACCGGAGGGACTTGAGAGAGCGGAGCGCCGGCGCCCGGCGGTGCTGGCAGTGAGCGGAATTAAAAACTCCGGAAAGACCACCCTGCTGGAACGGCTGGTAAGGACTCTGTCTGTCCGTGGTATACGCACAGCCGTAATCAAACACGACGGCCATGATTTTGAGGCGGACGTGCCGGGGACGGACAGCCGCAGAATGCAGGAGGCCGGAGCTTACGGCACGGTGGTGTATTCCTCCCGCCGCTATCTGGCCGTAAAAAACCAGAGGGATTCCCGGGCAGAGGATTTCTTTTCCCTTTTTCCCGAGGCGGATTTGATTCTGCTGGAAGGTCAGAAACATTCTTCCTGGCCGAAGCTGGAGCTGGTGAGGGCGGCAAACGGCAGCGGCCCGGTATGCGATCCCCGCTTTGTGGCGGCGTACGTGACGGATCTGACCGACGAAAGAGGGGCGGCGGGATTTCCGGAAAAGTGGAGGCAGAAAACAGAAGCCCCCCGTCCGGTTTTTCATTTTGACGATCTGCCTGCCATTACGGACTTTGTGATTCATTACATCGACCGGGTCTGACGGACGGCCGCTTCGGCGGCCTGTCAGCCGGTTTGAATGGAGTAATATTCTGAAAATTCTAAATTTCATGTGCAATTCGCACAAAACAACCCGAAAAAATCATTAAAAAACAATATTAATTCATAATAAAACCATATTGGACGATATTTTTTTCTCCATGCTAAGATATACCCAATCGATCGTTTACGAAATACACCGGAGGGGTGAGAAAGGTCTGGAGGAATTGAGGATGAAAGACAAACTTGACAAACTGATTGCACGCGCTTTCGCAAAACCGCTGTACCGTATCGCCATGATTCTGTTGGGGCTGCCCACATTCGCAGCGGCTTCCCTGGCATTTCTGGCGTGTAAGAAAAGGGAGGATGAGGAATACCGCCGGGATATGGAAAAGGCGAGAAAAGAGGCGGAGGAGGACGGGACCCTGAAGAGGATCCGCAGCGCCGCGGAGAGCTGCCTGGTTCAGAAGTACAGATACTTCGGAAAGCAGACTGACACGGCGGAGTTTAAAAAGGAGCTGGAAAAGCTGATCCGTCAGGATGAGGATACGGAACTGAAAGGAAGAATTCAGGCCTCCTATGCGGCGGACGGAAAGCACGGCCGCCATACATTGGTTCAGTTCCTCTGCGAATGCCTGGACAACAAAGGACTGCTGGCGCTGTCCGTTGTCACATCTTTTCCCATGTATGTGCTGCTGCTGATTTTTTCCAATCCCTATGCGCGGTACATTTTTGAACGTCTGATTATGATGATTTTTGTGGCCTTCGGCGTGGTGCTGGTAGTGTTCACCATTCTTCACTTCGCATCCTCCGACCCGGCGGTAAATGTCCTGGGCGAGACGGCGACGCCGGACAAGATCGCGGCGTTCAATCGGCAGTACGGACTGGACAAGCCCTATATCGTCCAGCTGTTCCGCAACTTCAAAAATCTGGCTACCTTCAATCTGGGAAATTCCTATTCCGGAAACGAAGACGTTATGGCCGCTATTTTAAGAAAATTCCCGGTAACCCTGGAAATGACCATATACGCCTTCCTGATTGCTGCGGTAATTTCCATTCCCATCGGAATTCTCACTGCAGTGAAGCCCAATACGGCGTTTGACTACGCGTTTATGTTCCTGGCTCTGGTGGGGCTGTCCCTGCCCACGTTCTGGTTCGGCATGATCATGATTCTGAACTTCTCCATCAACAGCCACATTCTTCCGGCCTCCTATGTGGAAGGAAATAAGCTGTCGCTGCTGATGCCGGCCATTGTATCGGGAACTCATCTGGCGGCCAGCCTGGCAAGAAACACCAGGTCGGCGCTTCTGGAGGTGCTGGGACAGGACTACATCGTTACGGCGAGGGCGAAGGGCCTGAGCAATGCGAGAGTGATTTTAAAACATGGTCTGGGAAATGCCATGATCCCCATCGTTACCGTGGCGGGACTGCAGTTCGGCGGTTCTCTGGGCGGTTCGGCAATTATCGAGAAGGTGTTCAACGTAAAAGGTATCGGAAGCTATATTATCGATAAACAGTTTCTGCCGGATATTCCGGCGATCCTGGGAGGCGTGGTGTATGTGTCCATAGTGATCAGCCTGGTGAACCTGGCCACGGATCTGATCTATGTATGGCTGGATCCCCGGATTAAATCGAGATTAAAGAGCAACTAGGAGGGCTGGGTTCATGAAAAATGAAACGTATTTTATAAAAAAGGCAAATGCCCGCAAGCTGAACCGTTATCAGGAGCCCAGGCTGCTGAGCTTCGGGGCGGCGGCCGCAGCAATCGTGGGAGCCGGCTGCGCACTGATGTCCTATGACGTGAAAACGGGAGCTTTCGGCGGAATTCCGCTGCTGATCGGCGGAGTGTTTCTGGCTGAGGCGCTGCTGACCCTGCTGATCTGGAAGGGAGCGGAAGCTCAGATCATAAAGACGGATGACATCGGCCGTCCTCTGAGACTGACGGGAATTCTCCTGTTCCTTACCATTCTCAACGGAAATATTTTCTGCGCGGCCGCCGGGCTGGCGCTGATGAAGAAGAAAAAGAATCTGGAATATCTGGTGGGCTGCTATATGCTCCTGGTGGAAATTCTGGTTATGATTATTTCCGCGCTGAACGTGTTCAAGCCCTGGGTCTGCGATACCTTTTTCATAGGCATGGGCGTTCTGGCGGCGGTTATCGCGGTTCATGCCCTGGCGCTTCCGCTGGTGGCCTCCCACATTCACGGAAACCGGGCCGATAAGGTGCTGGTGCCGGTGGCCGTTGTGCTCATTCTTTCCACTGTTACAGGAAATCTGTTCTCCCTGCTTTTAGGGCTGATCATCCTGAAGAAGTGCTATACCGAGGACGAGTACGTGACCACAGGATGGATCGACGTGGTAAAGCGTCTGTTCCGGAGCCAGACGGCCGTGCTGGGAGCATTTGTGATCGTATTTCTTCTGACCGTATCCATCTGCGCGAACCTGACCTTTGATTACGGCATCGCGGTGGACAATGAATATTCGCTGATTCTGCAGGCCCCCAGCCTGGCTTATCCGTTCGGAACGGATGATTACGGAAGATGCGTATTCACCCGCGTGGTATTCGGCGCCAGAATCTCCCTGACGGTAGGAATCGTCTCTACGGCAATTTCCATCGTGCTGGGGATCATACTGGGAGCCATCGCCGGTTTCTATTCCGGAGCTACGGACAACATTATCATGAGAGTTCTGGACGTATTTATGGCCATTCCCGGACTGCTGCTGCCCATCGCCATTATCGCCGCATTCGGCACCAGCATTCCCAATATTACCCTGGCTCTCGGAGCGGGAGCCATCCCCGGCTATTCCCGCACCATCCGCGCTTCCGTCATGACGCTGAATGACGCGGAGTTTGTGGAAGCGGCAAAAGCCTGCGGAGCAAAAGACAAGGTGATTATTTTCAAGCATATTCTGCCGAACTCCATGGCGCCGCTGATCATCCGGGCGACCTTGGGAATCGGAGCAGGCGTAACGGCAGTGAGCTCTCTGAGCTATCTGGGACTGGGAATTGCACCTCAGATTCCGGAGTGGGGCAATATTCTGAAAGCCGGCAGCTCCTATCTGGAAACCAATGCTTATATGGCGATCTTTCCCGGATTTGCCATTGTAGCGCTGGTACTGGCCTTTAACTTCCTGGGAGACGGACTGAGAGATGCTCTCGATCCCAAACTGAAGTAAGGCGCGGGAAAGTACATAGGCATACGGAAAGGAACGGAGGGAAAATATGGAGCAGCAGGAAAAAAAGTGCATTCTCAAGGTAGAGAATCTGCACGTTCATTATATTACAGAGGAAGAAGAGGTGTGTGCGGTCAACGGAATCAGCTTTGAGCTGAACGAAGGCGACAGCATCGGCCTGGTGGGGGAGACGGGAGCGGGAAAGACCACCACTGCCATGGCTATTATGCAGCTGGTGCCGGATCCGCCGGGAGTGATCACGGAAGGCGAGATCTATTTTAAAGGGAAAAATATGATCATGAATTCGGAGAAGGAAAACCAGAAAATCCGAGGAAACGGAATCTCCATGATTTTCCAGGATCCCATGACTGCCCTGAACCCTACCATGACCGTGGGAGATCAGCTGATCGAGGTACTGCAGCGCCATAATTCCGTCAGCAGGGAAGAGGCGAAGAAGCGGTGCATGGAAGTGCTGGAAATGGTAGGAGTGAAGGCGGAGCGCTTTAACGATTACCCCCATCAGTTTTCCGGCGGAATGAAGCAGAGAGTGGTGATTACCATGGCTCTCCTGTGCAATCCGGACCTGCTCATAGCCGACGAGCCCACCACGGCTCTGGATGTGACCATTCAGGCTCAGGTGCTGGATATTATGATGGATCTGAAAAAGAAATTCAATATGGGACTGATTATGATTACCCATGATCTGGGCGTGGTGGCGGAAACCTGCGATCGGGTGGCCATCGTCTATGCAGGCGAAATCATCGAAAGCGGCACGGTGGAGGAGGTTTATCTCAATCCCCGCCATCCGTACACGAAAGGCCTGTTTGATTCCATTCCCAAGCTGGATGAGGACAGCGTCAAGCTGATGCCCATCGACGGCATGCCGCCCAATATGGCGGAGCCGCCTTCCGGCTGCTATTTCCATCCCAGATGCAAATACTGCCGGGAAATCTGCAGAAAGCAGTCGCCGGCGATGGAGGGAGAAAGCCACAGATTTAAGTGCTTCTTCCCCTTGGGAGACCCGGAGACTGAGAAAGGGGGAGCGGACGCATGAGCACAATGCTGGAAGTAATAGGGCTGAAAAAATACTTTAACGTAGCCAACGGCGGACTGCTTCACGCAGTGGACAACGTGAGCTTTAAGATTGAAAAGGGAGAAACCCTTGGCATAGTGGGAGAGTCCGGATGCGGAAAGAGCACGCTGGGACGCACCATTCTAAGACTGCATGAGCCCACGGCGGGCAAGGTAATCTTCGACGGCATGGACATCGTTTCCTTCAGCAAGGAAGAGATGCGGCAGATGAGGAAGGAGATGCAGATCATCTTCCAGGATCCCTATGCGTCCCTGAATCCCCGCTTTACCATTTCCCAGATCATTGAGGAGCCGCTCAAGCTGCATAACTACTACAAAACGGCAGCGGAGAGACGGACCCGCGTGGAAGAGCTGATGGAGCTGACCGGGCTGTCCCACCGCATGTATAATATGTACCCCCACGAGTTTGACGGAGGCCGCCGCCAGAGAGTGGTAATCGCCCGCACGCTGGCCCTCAATCCCAAATTTATTATCTGCGACGAGCCGGTAAGCGCTCTGGACGTATCGGTGCAGGCGCAGATCATCAACCTGATGATGGAGCTGCAGGAGCAGCTGGGACTTACCTATGTGTTCATTTCCCACGATATGTCTGTAATCAAGCACATATCCACCAACATCGGCGTGATGTATCTGGGACAGATGATCGAGAAGGCATCAAAAAAGGAGATTTTTAAAAATCCCCTTCATCCCTACACCATCGCTCTTCTTTCCGCGATTCCGTCGGTGAATATACGGGAGAAGAAGGAAAAGATCATTCTGAAGGGCGAGATCGGTTCGCCGGTAAATCCCAAGCCGGGATGCCGCTTCGCTCCCAGGTGTCCCTTTGCTACGGATATGTGCCGCAGCGAAACACCGGAGTTTAAAGAGGTGAAGCCGGACCACTTTGTGGCCTGCCACCGCACGGAGGAAATTATAAACGGAACTCTGAGCTTTGCTAAAAAGCTTTGAAATATGATAATTCAAGGAGGAGAAACATGAAAAAGAAAAGATTGGCTGCTCTTGCATTATGCGCTGCAATGGTATCGGCATCCATAGCCGGCTGCGGAGTCAAGACGAAAAGCGATGCCCAGGGAGGAGACGCGCAGGCACAGTCCACAGAGCCGGATCCCAATGCGGACGTGGAGATCGGAGAGGTAAATCTGAAGCTTCTGTATACAGGCAGTGATGAAAGCGTGGCCAACGTAGTCCGCGATGAGCTGACAAAAGCAGGAATTACGGTTGAGATGACGGCTGCATCTGACGGCGCCGCTTTCCGCGAGCAGGAAAAGAACGGCAACTTTGATATTGCCATCGCAAGCTGGGCGAACCCGGTGGGAACTCCCGATTACGGCTGCCGCGGAGTATGGCACAGCGAAGGAGACAGCAACGTGCTGGGAATCAATGATCCGGAGCTGGATGCCCTCATTGAGCAGGCCGCAGGGGAAACGGCAGACAAGTATGTGGAGACGTACGGTGCGGCGGAAAGACTGGTGGTGGAGGAGCAGTGCTATATGACGCCTCTTTACATCGGCCTGACGGGACGGCCCTACAGCACCATATTAAAGGGAGATACCATTACCAACAACCAGAGATGGGACCGGATTCAGTATGAGGACGAGTCTCTCACAGAAACCAGACCGCTGGTGATCACGCAGACAGGCTCCAGCATCACCACTTGGGATCCGATCCGTGCCGATGATGTAAGCTCCGGATATGCTCTGGACCATATGTACATCCATCTGCTGAGCCTGGAGCCGGATTGGACCGTATCCACAAAGAATTCTCTGTCCTATAATTACGGCATTTCGGAAGACAACAAGTCCTTCTACTTCATCCTGAGAGACGACTGCGGCTTTGCGAGAGTGGATGAGAACGGAAACGCTTATGATTCCGGCGTGAAGGTGGGAGGAGAGGATGTGGTATACTCTCTGAACAGAGCTAAGGATAAAGACAGCGTGCCGATGCATCTGACCTACAGCATGTATCAGAATCTGGATACGGTGGAGCTGGTTACGGATATGGCAGAGCTGGAAACCGTAAAGAATGCGGACGGAAAGACGATGAAGGAAGTGCTGGAAGAGGGAATTACCCCCATTTCCGCAATTGCCGCTACGAAAAATGACGCGGATTCCGCATCCGGCGTTTACCAGGTGGTTCGCTGCAATACTTCCACCCCCTATCCGCAGATTTTAAACTGCCTGACTTTCCACGGCGCAGGAATTGTGGACAGCGAGTGGGTTCAGGAAATCAACAAGGATATGGATGTGGCAGCCTATGATGCAACGAAAGACCGCATTTACGGAGATTCCGTGACGACCGTAGAAGGAGCTACCTATGACAACCAGCTGTCCCTCAGCGGCCCGTATGTGCTGACCTCCATGAATGACTATCAGATGAACTTTACCGCCAATCCGGCGATGTGCACCTCCGACGAGGACTACAAGCCCATTAAGACCATTGTGGACAAGTTCATCACCGATAAGGATACGGCTCTGTCTGCAGCAAGAAGCGGCGACGTAGATTTCTGCTTCTCCATTCCCGCCACAAAGTATGACGTTGTGAGAGAGGACGAAAATCTGGGACTGTCTATGATGGAAGGAATTCGCGTATATATGCTGGCGTATAACATGCACGGCAATTCCGAGGTGTCCAATTCGGCAGATCTGAGAAAAGCCATTGCTTCCGTAATTAATTTTGACGATATTAACGCAGTACTTGCAGGAAACGCCATTGAGTGCTACAGTACAATCAGCACCTGTCTGGATGCCGGAAATAAGCTGGAATATCAGCCGGGTGATACGGAAAGATATTTAAGAGCATATTTTGCATCAAAACAATAGGGTAAGGATATGACAGACAAGCAGAAACTGATAGAGCAGATGGATACTTACGTAAACCAGCACCGTTCTTCGATTTTGGAAGATCTGAAGCGTCTGGTCAGAATCCCCAGCGTAGGGGCCGAAGGGAGCGAAGAGGAGCCTTTCGGAGCGGAATGCGCCAGGGCTCTGGACGCCGCGCTGAATATGGCAGAAGAAAAGGGATTCTGTGTGAAGAATCATAAGAACTGGTACGGAACTGCGTACTACTGCGGAGGAAAAAGAGAAGAGGATCAGGCTCTCAGCGGCATCTTCTCTCATCTGGATGTGGTAGAGGCGGGAGAGGGCTGGATCTATCCGCCGTTTGAGCCTGTGGAAAAAGAAGATTTTATTATCGGCCGGGGCGCCGGAGACAATAAGAGCGGAGCCGTTATCGGTCTGTATGCCATGCAGGCAATCAGAGATCTGAATATTCCGCTGGAAAGCACGCTGATGGTATACTTCGGATGCAACGAAGAGAGCGGAATGAAAGATATCGAGCGGTTTGTCAGAGAGCATCCCATGCCGGACTATTCCATGGTTCCGGATCTGTTCTTTCCGGTCTGCTATGGAGAAAAAGGCAGTCTGAAGCTGACCCTGCAGGCCCGCATGGGCTTTGAACGGATCACGGAGTTTTCGGCGGGAAAGGCAGACAACCTGATTCCCGCACGGGCACGGGCCGGGCTCCGGTACGGCGAAGAGCTGTGGAAGGAAATACGCTCCGGAGCGGACAGCCGGACAGATATAGAGGCTGTGCGGGAAGGAGAGATAATCATCGTAACGGCTCTTGGAAGCGGCGGACACAGCGCGCTGCCGGAGGGTACGGTGGACGCCATCTGGGTGCTGACGGATTTCCTGAAGGACCTGGAGCAGCTGGAGGAAAATGACAGGAGCATATGCCGGGGATTTTCTGAAATGTGCGGAGACTATGACGGGCAGGCGCTGGGCATCGCCCAGAGCGACGAGCCGTCGGGAAAGCTGGTGTGCGCTGCGGTAAAGGCGCAGATGGACGGCAGCATTCCGGAAATCCTGTTTGCCGTCCGGTATCCGGTTACGGATTACCGGGAGAGAATTGAGACAGATCTTTTAAAGACCATCGATCAGAACCGGTTTGCGGTAAAGGAAAGCACATATAACGCTCCGCTGTATATGGAAAAGGAGCATCCTTATATTCAGCGCCTGATGAAGGTGTACCGCCAGGTGACGGGAAATGAAAAGGAACCCTTTGTGATTGACGGAGGCACATATGCCAGAAAGCTGAAGAATGCCGTAGGCTACGGCGGAGGAAACGGAGCCCATGCGCCGTTCCTGCCGGAAGGGCACGGACGGGTGCATCAGCCTGACGAGGCTAGGAGCATCAGCGGAATTCTGGAAGCGATCAAAATCTATGTTCTGTCCGTGGTGGAAATTGATGAAATGATCCGGGAGCAGAGAGAGGAAAGATAAAAAGAATATGCAGCCCGCCGCAGAATGCCGGCGGGCTGTACTTTTGCCGGGAAAAGCCGGAAGAAAGGAGAACGTATGAGAAATATGGCGAACTATGCAGCGGACCGGATAACGGTGGAAGAGGCGCTGGAACGCATATTCGCAGAGCTTCCCCGGGGAATTCCGGAAAAGACGCCCCTTCTGGACGCTCTGGGGTGCGTGCTGGAGGAGGATCTCCTTGCCGACAGGGACCAGCCGCCCTTTCCCAGATCGCCGCTGGACGGATATGCGGTCCGGTCGGAGGATCTTGCCGGCGCATCTCCGGAAAATCCCGCGGTGCTTACCGTCGTGGCGGAAGAAATGGCCGGCCATAAAATCGATGGGCAGGTGGGAAAGGGACAGGCGGTGAGAATCATGACCGGAGCTCCCATTCCGCCGGGGGCAGACTGCGTGGTCAAGCAGGAGGACACTGATTACGGGGAAGACCTGGTTCAAATCCGCGTCTCTCCGGCGCCTTATGAAAATTACTGCTTTCAGGGAGAGGACTTCCGCAGAGGAGACTGCTTGGTGAAAAAGGGGACGGTAATGGATTCCGCAGCCGCAGCCGCAGCTGCGGGAATGGGAAAAGACCGGGTTCTTGTCTGCCGCCGGCCTCGGGTGGCAGTGCTGACCACGGGAGACGAGCTGACGGAGCCGGGATGTCCCCTTCCGGACGGGGGAATCTACAATATCAACCGATACCTGGTGTCGGCCCGGCTGAAGGAACTGGGACTGGAGCCGGTAACTGAGGAGCAGGCGGGAGATTCGGAAGAAGATGTGGCGGAGCGGATCCGGGCGGCAGCGGAAAAGGCGGACATGATCATTACCACAGGCGGAGTTTCCGTGGGAAAGAAGGATATTATGCACGGGGCGCTTCAGCTGCTGGGAGCCAGGAAGCTGTTCTGGAAGCTTCAGCTGAAGCCGGGGATGCCCACCCTGTGCTCTGTCTGGAATAACACTCTGATTTTAAGCCTTTCCGGAAATCCGTTCGGAGCGGCGGTGGGAATGGAGCTGCTGGCCAGACCGGCGCTGGCCCGCCTGTGGCGCAGAGAACAGCTTGCGGGACGGACGGTGACGGGAGTGCTGGAAAACGGTTTTGAAAAATCCAATAAAGTCCGCCGCATGGTCCGGGCGGTATTTTCCCAGGGGAAAGTGACGGTTCCCTGCGGCTGCCACTCTTCGGGAGCCATCAGCTCCATGGTAGGCTGCAACTGTCTGATCGATGTGCCTCCGGGGACGGAGCGGCTTGCGAAGGGAGACCGGGTGAAGGTGGTCCTGCTGGAGTAACAGCAATATCTTGTGTGTTATCCACAAAGTTATCAACATATTGTGCAAAAGTGCGGAGACCGAATTTTTATTTGCTGTAAACGATCTCTCCCCCCAGAACGGTCATGCGGCAGTCCATGACGGTCTCCGGGTTTTTGACGGGATCCTCTGCGAATACGGCCAGATTGGCTTTCTTTCCCGCTTCGATGGATCCGTGGGTCTTTTCCACGCCGCACATTTTTGCGGCTGTGATGGTGCCGGCCCGGAGAGCGTCCCACACATCCATTCCCGCCTCTGTCATAAGGATGATCTCATAGGCGGTCTTGTCATGGGGGTTGAAGGGGGTTCCGGCATCCGTGCCCAGCACGATCTGTACGCCGGCCTTGTAGGCGTTCCGGAAGGTGGTCAGATGATCCTCAAAGGTGGCGTTTACCTTGCGGACTGCGTATTCAGGGATTCCTGCGGCGACGCCGTTTACCTTGATCCAGTACATGGCGGCCAGAGTGGGAACGTAATATACGTCATGCTCCTTCATCCAGTCAAAGCACCAGCTGTCCATATAGAAGCCGTGTTCGATGGAATCCACACCGGCCCGGAGAGCATTTTTGATTCCGGTCATGCCCTGGGAATGGGTGCAGGCCTTGGCGCCTACCTTGTGTCCCTCGGCAATGGCAGCCCGGAGCTCTTCCTCATCCAGCTGGGGAGATCCCGGCTCCACGCCCTCTGTCATCACTCCGCCTGTTCCCATAACCTTGATCCAGTTGGCTCCTGCCTTCAGCTGTTCCCTGGCGGCTTTCCGGCAGTCGTCGGGACCGTCCGCCTCTCTTCCCATCTGCCAGCCGTGGCCGCCGGTCATGCAGATGCATTTTCCCGATACCTGCATATCCGGGGCGGTTATCTTTCCGGCAGCTGCAGCGTTGCGGATGTCGATATCAATGAAATTGATGCCGCCCACATCGCGGATAAACGTTACCCCCGTATTCAGAAACTGGCGGAGATGCTCCAGAGCCAGCATGGTGACCTGACAGTCGGTGCGGCCGTAATTGACCGCCGGATCCGGAGGCAGGCAGATGTGGGTATGGCAGTTGAACAGACCGGGCATAACATACCGGCCGTTCAGATCGATCACTTCGTCCGCCTCTTCACTGATCTGAGATCCCGCCTGAAGGATCGTGCCGCTTTCCGTGAGAATGGAGCCGGGAGCTACGGTGCGCGCGCAGACGTCTACGATATGGCAGTTTGTAAATAACCTTCTTTTCACGATCAAATTCCCCCTTGCAAAATTTACTCGTACAGTACAACTGCGGAAATGAGCATATCTTCATTTCCCGTATTTTCAATACTGTGGAAGTCGCCGGGCTTCATGGTTCCGGACTGGCCGGCGCGGATGGGGGCGCTTTCCCCGTTTACGGTGAAGATGCCTTCGCCTTTCAGCACGTAGTAGATCTCCAAATTGCCCACATGCTGGTGGGAGCCGATGGAGCTGCCCGGATGCAGAACAACGGACATGACGGCCTTGGCCCGTCCCTCCAGTTCCCCGTCTTCCAGAGCGATGTGAAGCTCGCCGGTGCCTTTTCCTCCGGCGCGGTTTTCAAAAGGAATTACTTTTTCCGTGTAGATCATAACTGAGTCCTCCTCATGTAAGTTTGTAATTATCATACAAAAAACCATATTAAAAATCAACTGCCTGGAAATGGTTATAATTTTAACACATAATCGCCGTAAAATCTGCATATTCTGATATAGGGTGATTATTGATGAAAAAATCTGTCTGGAAAGTATACGGTATATGGATCCTGTTTGCGGAAGCGGTGGGCGCTCTGTCGGGATGGCTGACCAGGGAGGGAGCCAAGACTTATGTGCGGACGGTAAAAAAGCCGCCGCTTTCTCCTCCCGCTGCGGTGTTTCCTGTTGTATGGAGCATACTTTTCCTGCTGATGGGCATAGGCGCCGCACGGATCTATCTGGATTCCCCTTCCGATTCCAGGACCAGGAGCCTGAGGCTGTTTCTGATCCAGCTGGCGTTCAACTTTTTCTGGAGCATAATTTTTTTCAATCAGCGGAAATTCGGGGCAGCCTTCCTGTGGCTGATGATTCTGTGGGGACTGATTTTCCGAATGATCGTCAGCTACGGCAGAACGGACAGGACGGCGGCGCAGCTGCAGCTTCCCTATCTGCTCTGGGTGACGTTTGCCGCCTATCTGAATTTCGGAGTGTGGATCCTGAATTTATGAGCCGGGTCTGAGAAGAGCGGCGGGAGATTTGTTTCCGGGACATGACTTGCGTATGGGCGAGAAAAGATTTAAACTGAAGGAAAAGGACTGTTTTCGGAAAATGTCCGCATATACTGGTAAAAAGAAACGGTGGGGACCGTATGCTGAATTATATGTGGGCAGCGATGATGGCTGTGGGAATCGCTTGGGCGGGGTTTCACGGAAATCTTCAGGCGGTGACGGATGCGGTTTTGGCATCGGGGAAGGAAGCGGTGGCCCTGGCGATTGCCATGCTGGGAATCATGGCATTCTGGAGCGGAATTATGGAAATAGCAAGCAGAGCCGGACTGATTGAGGCTCTTGCGGGGAAAATGGACCCCATTCTGAGCTTTCTGTTCCCGGCCCTGGAAAAGGACCATCCGGCCAGAAAAAAGATAGCGGCGAATATGATCGCCAACTTTCTGGGCCTTGGCTGGGCGGCCACTCCTGCCGGGCTGCAGGCCATGGAGGAGCTGAACCGTCTGGAAGAGGACCGCAGGCAGGGCAGGAAAAAGGGCCCGGCCAGAAAAAAAGGAGTGGCGGGAAATGAGATGTGCACGTTTCTGATTATCAATATCTCATCCCTCCAGCTGATTCCCATGAGCATCGTAGCGTACAGAAGCCAGTACGGAAGCGTAAATCCGGAGGCAGTGATCGGAGCCGGGATGGCGGCCACGGCGGTGAGCACGGCGGCAGCCGTCCTGTTCTGCCGGATTATGGACAGAAAAGAAAGATAAGGATACGAAGGAGAGGGATATGCTGGATTTTCGATTATATACATTCTTGAACCTGTGCAGGACCATGAACTATACCCGTACGGCCAGGGAGCTGTGCATTACCCAGCCTGCGGTGACGCAGCACATTCATTTTCTGGAGGAGCATTACGGCTGCAAGCTGTTTACATACGAAAAGAAGGTGCTCCGCCTCACTCCCCAGGGTGAGCTGCTGAAAAAGCAGGTACATGCTCTGGATTACCGCAGCAGGAAGCTGGAGGAGCTTTTGAAGGAACCGGAAAAGCTCCGGCTTCGGGTGGGGGCCACCAAGACCATCGGCGATTATCTGGCTGCTCCCATGATATCGGCTTTTCTGAAAAAAAAGCCGGGAAGCCAGGTTTCCCTGCTGGTGAACAATACGGCGGAGCTGCTGAAAGGGCTGGATGAGGGAGAACTGGATTTTGCCATGATCGAGGGCTTTTTTGACAAGGGAGAATACGGCTGCCGGCTGATGCGCATCGAACCGTTCATCGGCATCTGTTCTCCGGAAAATCCTTTGGCCTCCGGACCCGTATCCGTCAGACAGCTTTTGGGGGAGCACCTGATCGTCAGGGAGCACGGCTCCGGAACCAGGGCTGTGCTGGAGCATTTCCTGGAGGAACATAACTGCAGAGTGGACGGCTTCCGGGGCGTGACGGAGGTGAGCGATTTCCGTCCCATGAAGGAACTTGTAAGGGAAAATGTGGGAATTGCCTTTCTGTACCGGGCGGTACTGGAGAAGGAACTGGAGAGGGGGACGCTGAAGGAGATCCGCCTGACGGACGGGCAGGGACAGGAAATCCGCCTCAGCCACGAGTTTAACCTGGTATACAGGCCGGAAAACGGGTTCCGGGAGCGCTGGGCGGAATTTCCTTTAGATTGTGAAACTGGGTCACTCATTTAAAAAGTCAATGGCATACTGGGCGTAGAAGGCGGCGGCGTTGGGCAGGCAGTCCTCGTCGATTTGGAAGAGGCCGGAGTGATGGGGCTCGTCGGTGCCCTTTTCCGGATTTCCGATGCCCACAAAGGCCAGCAGAGAGTCGGGGACGGCGTGCATCATATAGGAAAAATCCTCTCCTCCCATCATGGGCGGCTGCTGTCCGATGCCCTCCTCTCCCAGAAGCTTTCTTACGGCGGCGGCGCCTCTGGCCGCCGCTTTTTCCGGGTTATTGCAGGGAAGCATGGCGTCGTAAACAAACTTTTCCGTAACCTCGCAGCGGTAAGCGCCGGCGGTATTTTCCACAACCCGGTGCATGGCCTGCGGAATGTCATGGAGGAAGTAGTCCACGTTGTAGCAGCGCATGGTGCCTTCCAGAGTGGCGTCGGCAGCGATTACGTTGAAACGGGTTCCGCACTGGATATGACCTACGGTAATGACCACCGGCTCGGATGCGGGAAATTCCCGGCTTACGACAGACTGGAGATTCACTACGGCAGCGGCAGCGGCCAGACCGGCGTCGATTCCCTGGTGGGGAAGAGCTCCGTGCCCCGGCTTTCCGGAAATCCGGTAGCGGAACATATTGGCAGCGGCCATGCGGGGGCCGGCCTCCACGGAGATGGTGCCGCTCTTGACGCCGCTCCAGAGATGGATGCCAAGGGCGCCGTCCACTCCCTCCAGGCAGCCGGAAGCGACCAAATCCTTTGCCCCCGTTCCTGTTTCCTCCGCCGGCTGAAAGATCAGGCGAACCGTACCGCGAATCTGCTCCCGGCAGGCGATGAGGATTTTCGCAGCGCCTAACAGGGAGGCGGTGTGGCCGTCATGGCCGCAGGCGTGCATTTTTCCGTCCTCGCAGGAGCGGAAGGGACAGTCCACCAGCTCCTGAACGCTCAGAGCGTCCATATCCGCCCTCAGGGCAACGGTCTTTCCCGGCTGGCTGCCGTGAATGTCGCACACAACGCCGGTCTGAAAGGAGCCTGCGATCTCAGGCTCCAGTCCCATGGCGGCAAGCTCTTCGAACACTCTCCGGGAGGTGGCGAACTCCTGCTCGCTCAGCTCCGGATGCTGGTGAAAATAGCGGCGCATGCCGATGATATATTCTTTGTTTGCAAGTGCCAGTTCCATGACTTTTTCCATACTCTTCATTCATCCTTCCTTTCCGCCCCGGGGCGGACCGTATATGTTCTGATTATAGGATGGAGGCGGGGATATTTCAAGAAAATTTTCCGGAATTTGGTTGAAGGAACGGCCAATATTCGCTATGATAGGAGAAGAGATTTTCTACAAGAGAGGAGCAGTTTATCATGAATTTCAGAGAAGCAGCGGAGAGAAACGAACAGTGGATCATTGAGCAGAGAAGATATTTCCATCAGTATCCCGAGCTCTCCTTAAAAGAAGTAAATACCACCAGGGAGCTGGGAAAGAGACTGGAGGAAATGGGACTGGAGCCCCGCTATTTTGACGGGATCACGGGAGTGATGGCGGAAATCAAGGGAGGACAGGCAGGAGAGGGAGCCAAGACGGTGGCTCTTCGCGCAGATATCGATGCCCTTGAGGTGGAAGAACATACGGGTCTGGAATTCAGCAGCAAAAACCCGGGAGTGATGCACGCCTGCGGCCATGACTGCCACATTGCCATGCTGCTGGGCGGAGTAAAGCTTCTGATGGAGCAGAAGGACGGGCTGAAGGGAAATGTGCGCATTCTTTTCCAGCCGGCGGAGGAAGTGGCAGTGGGAGAAAAGACCTTTATCCGGCAGGGAGCGCTGGACGGAGTGGACGCCATCTACGGAACGCATATCTGGGGAGACTTCGACGCCCCCTACATGAGCTTTGAGTCCGGTCCCCGCATGGCCAGCTGCGATAAGTTTACCATTGAAATTGAGGGAAAGTCTGCTCACGGCTCCGCGCCCCATTTGGGAGTGGATGCCATCACGGCAGCGGTTCACGTGATTTCGGAGGCTCAGGAGGTGGTATCCCGTTTAAATGATCCCTTAAATCCCCTGGTGATCACCTTCGGCACCATCCAGGGCGGACAGAGATGGAATATTATCCCCGATAAGGTTCACATGGAAGGAACGGTGCGCACTCTGTCTCCGGAGATGAGGAAGAGAACGGACGAAATGCTGAAGCTGATCGTGGAGCATGTCTGCGCCATCCACGGCACCAAGGGAAGCTGCACGGTAGAGTATCTGGCCAATCCGCTGTTCAATAAAAGCGAGGAACTCTGCGAAATCGCGGAGAATGCGGCGGTGAAGCTGTACGGAGAGAGCTGCCTGAAGCATCTGGAAAAGATGATGGGAAGCGAAGGATTTTCTTTCTATATGGATGTGGTGCCCGGCATATACGGATTTGTAGGCAGCAGAGATCCGGAAAAGGGCTATACGGCAACCAACCATAATGACTGCTATACGGTGGACGAGGGACTGCTCAAGAGAGGTGCGGCCATGTATGCTCAGTTTGCCTGGGATTTCCTGGAAGGAAAAAAGGCCTGATAAAAAAATAAGGATTCTGAAAAAGGCCTTCCCTGCCGCGGGGAAGGCCTTTTAAAATACGGATTTACTCGTTCAGATAGTCCAGAGCATACTGAGCGTATACGGCCGATGCGCCGGGCAGAGCGTCCTCGTCCACATTGAACCGGCCGGAATGATGAGGCTCGTCCGTTCCCTTTTCCGGGTTGGCGGTGCCGACGCTCACATAGAGGGAATCGGGAATCCTGTCCATCATAAAGGAGTAGTCCTCGCCGCCCATCTGTGCGGGAGAGAAGCCGATGCCTTCCTCGCCGAAGAGCTTGAGGACAGTGGCCTTTCCGCGGGCGGAGGATTGCTCCGGATTGTAGCAGGGCATGGTTACTGCCTCGGCCTTCTCCACCTTCAAATCGCAGCGGTAGGCGTCGGCAACGCCTCTGAGCACCCGCTCCATTGCGCCGGGAACCGCTTTGAAGATCTCCGGGTCAAAGCAGCGGACCGTTCCTTCCAGAGTGGCCTCGGCGGCGATCACGTTAAAGCGGGTGCCGGCCTGGATGCGTCCGATGGTGATGACCAAAGCTTTGTCCGCCGGAAATTCACGGCTTACCAGATGCTGCAGGTCCAGGGCCGCCGCACATGCGGCCAGACCGGCGTCAATTCCCTGATGAGGCAGGGCGCCGTGTCCCGGCTTTCCGATAAAGCGGTATTTGAACCAGTTGGCGGCGGCCAGCCTGGGGCCGGCCTCCACGGAAAAGGTCCCGGCCTTCAGTCCGCTGTTTACATGAGTGCCCATGGTGGCATCCACTCCGTCCAGACATCCGGCTTCTATCATAGCTTTGGCTCCGTAGGCGGTTTCCTCTGCGGGCTGGAATAAAAGGCGGACGGTTCCGCTGAAATCATCCCGGCAGGCAGTGAGGATTTTCGCAGCTCCCAGAAGAGTGGCAGTGTGGGCGTCATGGCCGCAGGCGTGCATCAGTCCGTCTGTTTCGGAGCGATAGGAGACGTCATTCAGCTCCTGTACGCTCAGGGCGTCCATATCAGCCCGCAGGGCAATGGTTTTTCCCGGTCCCTTTCCTTTGATTTCACACAGGACTCCCGTATTGCTGGCGCATACGACTTTGGGCTCCAGCCCCATCTTTTCCAGCTCCTCGCATACCTTTTTGCAGGTGTTGACTTCATGCTCGCTGGCTTCCGGATGACTGTGAAAATAACGGCGCATTTCCACAATATAATCCTTGGCTTCCATGGCCAGCTGTAATGTTTTTTCCATATAAACGGCTCCCTTCCCGGCGCAGCAGGCGTCGAATCGAATATTAGGTCGATTATAAGACTTTCCCCTGGGAAAAGCAAGACTTTGAGGGAGAAATATCTGAAAATTTAGGCCATAAGCTATGAATTCCTCTTTTCGCCAGAATTATTTAAAACATATAGACTTTTGGAAGAAAAAAGGCTATAATAGGTTAATCCAATAAAGCAGGGATGCAGGCTCTCGCATTCCGGGTGTTTCGGCGCTTCGGAGTGAAAAGATAAAACAGCATGGAGTTCTCGACCCAAGACGGGAAGCGCATGGAAGCTTTGGGCGCGGTCAGCGGCCGGAGAGCAGGTTATTGGGAGTTATCAGAAAAGGAGGATTTTAGTATGGAACAACTTCAGGCGTTAATTGTCGCATCACCGATATTTGCCTTGCTGGTTCTGAGCATTACATATGCAATCGGTGATACCATCGGCACCCTGACGAAGGCATGGATCCCGTCCGTATTTGTGGTTGCGGTTCTGTTCCTGTTGGGCTACTGGACATTTTTCCCGAAGGATATTGTGACATTAGGCGGATTGGGAGCGCCTCTGGGGGGAACTTTGGCGATCATGATCTGTATCACTCATATGGGTACTTCCATCAGTCTGGAAGAACTGAAGAAGCAGTGGAAGATCATCGTAATCTGCCTGGCAGGACTGGCAGGAATGGTTGCTGCCTGTATGATCATCTGTCCGATCTTCGTGGACTTTAACTATATCATTTCCGGTCTTCCGCCGTTAACCGGCGGCATTGTGGCAGCTACCATGATGCAGGAGGCCGCTCAGAATCTGGGCCTGGAAAAGGCCGCCGTGCTGGCGATTTGTATGTACGTGTGCCAGGGCTTTGCAGGATATCCCCTTACGGCTGTGATGCTGAAGAAAGAGGGACGGAACCTGTTAAAGGATTACAGAAGCGGAAAGGTGAAAAAAGTAGATCATGCCGGAAAGATCGATGAGGTAAACGGAAAGTTTGCTACGGAGACCAAGAAGAAAAAGAAGCTGATTCCGGATATTCCGAATAAGTATTATTCCACCTCTCTTTCCATCGCTACCATCCTGGTAGTGGCGTTCCTGTCCTCCAAGCTGAGCGCATGGACCGGAACCTTCATGGGCGTATATGCCATCAACCAGGCAGTAATCGCGCTGATCCTGGGCATTGCGGCTACGGAGCTGGGCTTCCTTCGCCCCAACGTGCTGAAGGAGAACGGATGCTTCAACTTCTTAATGTTCGTCCTGATGATGTACGTATTCTCCGGACTGAGCAGCGCTACGCCGGCTCTTCTGGTTGAAATTCTCGGACCGCTGGTATTTATCATTGTCGTAGGTGTGGTAGGAATGTGTATCTGCGCCAGCATAGTGGGCAAGGTTCTGAAGGTCAGCCCCTACATGGCAATTGCCACCAGCCTTACGGCGCTTTACGGCTTCCCGCCCAACTACGTGCTGACAGACGAGGCTTCCAAGGCCCTGGCTGACAACGAGGACGAGAAGAACTACCTGATGGACAATATGCTTCCGCAGATGATCGTAGGCGGATTCGTGACGGTTACCATCACATCCGTAATCATCGCAAGCGTATTCATCCCCATGCTTCGCGGCTAAAATCAACAGTATCTTGGGCAGATTTTGATTTCATAAGTGAAAGCTGAAAATTGCATCCCGTCGGAAACAGAGCTTGCCGACGGGATGTTTTTTGTATATAATGGTTACGTGAGAAGAATTTTCAGAAAGGATGGGGATTTTCCATGAATTTCAAGGAATTGGCAGAACAGAATGAACAGTGGGTTATTGATCAGAGAAGATTTTTCCATCAGTGCCCGGAGCTTTCCTTTGAGGAAAAGAATACTACGAAGGAAATCGGGAAGCGGCTGGAGGAGATGGGACTGGAGCCGCATTATTATGAGGATTACTATGGTCTTTGGACCATGATCAAGGGAGGACAGGCAGGCGAGGGAGCGAAGACGGTAGCTCTCCGCGCCGATATTGACGCTCTTCCCGTTGACGAGCATACCGGACTGGATTTCTGCAGCAAAAATCCGGGGAAAATGCATGCCTGCGGCCATGACTGCCACATTGCCATGCTCCTGGGCGGAATCAGGATGCTTATGGAGAAAAAGGATGAGCTGAAGGGAAATGTGAAAGTTATTTTCCAGGCGGCGGAGGAATCCTGCTACGGAGCCAGATATTATGTGGAGCACGGTTTTCTGGATGACGTGGACGCGATCTACGGGACTCATATCTGGGGAGACTTTGATGCGCCCTACATGAATTTTGAGGCAGGCCCCCGTATGGCCAGCGCCGACAATTTCACCATTGAGGTGGAGGGCGTCTCCGCCCACGGGTCCGCACCTCATCAGGGAGTGGATGCGATTATGGCGGCAGCCTATATGCTGACGGAGATTCAGACCATCGTATCCAGAATGAACGATCCTCTGAATCCTCTGGTGGTTACGATCGGAGAGATCCACGGAGGGCAGAGATTCAATATTATTGCCAATAAGGTAGTGATGGAGGGAACCACCAGGACCCATTCTGCGGAAATGAGAATGAAAACGGAAGGAATTTTAAGAGGGATCGTGGAGCATGTGGCGGCAGCCTTCGGCGCAAAGGCGTCCCTGAAGTTTGATTATTATCCGGGTCCGGTGAACAACAGCCACGAGGATCTGAACCGGATCGCCAACGATGCGGCGGTGAAGCTCTACGGACCGGACTGCTTAAAGAGCCTTCCCAAGATGATGGGAAGCGAAGATTTCGCCATGTTTATGGAAAAGGTTCCCGGTGTATTCGGCTTTATCGGAAGCAGAAACGAGAAGCTGGGCTATACGGCAAAAAATCACAATGACTGCTATACGGTGGATGAGAGCGTGCTGAAGAGAGGCGCAGCCATGTACGCTCAGTTTGCCTATGATTATCTGGAAGAGACTTCCAAATAACAGCGATTCACTTATGAGGAAAGAGCCCTGTGCAGGACGGCACGGGGCTTTTCTCTGAGAAATAAAAAAGGAGGCTTGGTTTCATGAGTGATTTTGCGGTGACCTGCTGTTCCACAGCAGATATGGACAGTAACTTTTTCGAACAGAGAGAGATTCCGTATGCGTGCTTTCATTACCGGATGGATGGAGAGGAATATCCTGATGATCTGGGAAAAAGCATGCCCATGGAGGAATTTTACGGCAGAATGGCGGCAGGGGCACAGCCCACAACTGCCCAGGTCAATGCGGAGGAATACAAAGCACTGTTCCGGCCGGTGCTGGAAAAGGGGCTGGATGTGCTCCATCTTTCTCTGTCCGGCGGAATCTCCGGCTCCGTCAATTCTGCTTTTGTGGCCGGGAAACAGCTGGAAGAGGAATTTCCGGACAGGAAGATCCTGGTC
>CALWEP010000002.1 GCA_944377325.1 uncultured Lachnospiraceae bacterium | reverse complement strand
GGATTACCAGATCTCCGCCCTCCGAATCGCGATACTGAAAGTATCTGGTAATGGCCTGACTGACCCGGAATTCTCCCGGCACATCACGACATACGGTTCTGGGAACATTTTCATCCTCCACCGGATGGAAAGAAAAACTGCCGTAGGATAAGGTGGGATGCATCACCACCACATTTTTCTCCGGACTGTCAAACTCAAAGCGCGCCTTCAGCTCCTCCGGCTGATAATCCTCCAGACGCACCTCTTCCGATTCAAAGGAGGCATAGGGTTCCAGCTTTTTCACCACCCGCTCATAAAACAGCGGAAGATCCCGGTCATTAATCTCCAGAACCTTTTTCCCGGGAAGCTTCATCATTCCCTCCAGAAAGAAGCTCAGTTCCCGGCTGCAGGTCCTGTCGCAGCAGTACAGCCGGTCTTCCGTGCCTACATAGACCGCCGACTCCCCGGAAAAGCAGAACAGCTCCTCCGGCAGGGACACAGAGATTCCGTCTCTGCCGCTCCGCTCCGTCTTTATCTGCAGCCGGGGATTCTCCTCCGTCACCAGCAGCCTTCTCCGGCCGCCCCGACCGTCCTCCGCCTCCAGCGTCTTTCCCTTCATCAGGCGGAAGAAACGGTCCCGATCTCCTTGGTTCAGCTGCACCGCCCGGAAACCGGGAACCGGCGCTCCGGAAGTCCTGTGAAAATGGGCGTAAAAATCCCTGTAGGCATGAATCAGATCCATAAGGAATTCTGCCATCGGACGGCTTTCCGCGGAAAAGGCGGAAATGCTGTGATGAAAGGCCAGATTTTTCCCGTAGCGGACCAGAGTTCCTCCGTCCATGGCCTGGGCGAAGGCGGGGAGATCCTTCAGAACATAAAACCGCTCCTTCCCCACGTCAAATTCCAGCTGAGGACCGGAAGCGGAAAGAATCAGCCGGGGGCGGAGGGAAACCTCCGCTCCTTCCTCCTCCCTCATAATGTCCGCCACCTCCCGGTTGGTGTATTCCCGAATCATGGTGCGGATCTCCTGGGACGTAAACACCGCCCGCTGGTTCTCCTCCCTGCACTTCTGCCTGTAATACTCCAGCAGAGCCTCGCAGTGAGCGCACATCCCCCGGTAGGAGCGGCCGCTGTCGCAGGTACAGGAATAGTCAAACACCTGCCTGTTCTTTATATAGAGAGACGCCCGGTAGGACCGGGCGCCGTCCGAGACCTGTGCCTTGATGCCGGTCTCGCCTTTCCAGAATGTATTTGCCGAAAATTGGGTGATGATCATAAAGCTATGGTTTTCCCCCCTGTAAAAGAAGAACGTAAAAATTACATACGGTCCGGAGCCTCAATGCCCAGCAGATCGATGCAGACCTCCAGCACGTCCTTAGCCAGTCCCACCAGAGCCAGCCAGCTGGCCTTCTGCGCCTGATTTTCCTCCGAAATGATTCTGGTGTCATGGTAGAAACGGTTGCAGGCATTGGACAGGTCATACACATACTGACAGATCTTGTGGGGCGCGATCTCCTCAAAAGCGGTGTTCAGCACCTCGTTGTACTTGGTGATCTCCAGCTGCAGCGCCCGCTCCGCTTCCGTCACTGACGGAAGGATCGGTCCCTCCGCCGACTGTCCGCCGTCTTTGTTCAAAATGGATTTGATTCGGACAATGGTATACAGAATATAAGGTCCGGTATTGCCTTCAAAGGAGGTAAAACGGTCAATGTCAAATACGTAATCCTTTGCCGCCTGGTTGGACAGATCCCCGTACTTCAGGGCAGACAGTCCTACGATCTTGGCCGTTTCTCTGGCCTCCTCCTGGGACACGGTGCGGTTCTCCATAATCTTCTGATAAGCCGCCTCATTTACCTCTCCGATCAGACGCTCCAGACGCATTACGCCGCCCTCTCTGGTCTTGTAGGGCTTTCCGTCTCTTCCGTTCATAGTGCCGAAGCCCAGGAAATCCATCTTTCTGTCGGGGGCCACAATTCCCGCCTTCTTCGCTACCCGGAACACCTGAGTGAAATGCAGATCCTGTCTCTTATCCACCACATAGATATAGTGGTCCGGATGAAAATCCTTTTCTCTCTCCACAATGGTAGCCAGATCTGAGGTGGCATAGAGAGCCGCTCCGTCTGACTTTCTGATAATGCAGGGAGGAAGCTCCTTGGCATCCGTCTCCTGAGCGATATCCACCACCAGCGCTCCCTGGCTCTCGTAGGCCAGCCCCTTGTCAATCAGCTCCTGAATCAGTCCGGGAATATAGGGCTGAGCGTCGCTTTCTCCCTTCCACAGGTCAAAATGAACGTTCAGGCTGTCATAGTTTTTCTTTAAATCGGCCAGCGATACCTTCATAATGTGCTGCCAGATGGCTCTGTAGGGAGGATAACCGTTCTGCAGCCGGAAGGTAGCCGTCTGAGCCCGCTCCTTAAAGGCCCGTCCCGCCTCGCTGTCCTCCTTGGACTTGGCGCTGGCAGCCGGATAGATCTCCTCCAGCTCGCCGATGGTAAAGGGCGGCTCCTGGGGATATTCCCCCTGAAAGTTCTCGTCAAAATAGGGCAGTTCCGGTTTTCTGTCCCGAAGCTCCTCGATGATCAGTCCCATCTGAAGGCCCCAGTCCCCCAGGTGAACGTCCCCGATCACATGATGGCCGAGAAAGCTTCCCATACGCTTTACGCTTTCCCCGATAATAGCCGCCCGCAGATGTCCTACGTGAAGGGGCTTGGCCACATTGGCTCCGCCGTAGTCCACAATAATGGTTTCCGGTTTCTCCGGCTCCTCCAGCCCCAGCTTTTCCTGTTCCCGCATTCCGTTTAAGTAATCTGCCAGCCATTCGCCATTTAAGCGGATGTTGATAAAGCCCGGCATCACTGCGGAGATCTCCGCAAACATGGGATTTGACGCCGCCTTTTCCACTATTTCTCCGGCAATGTCAATGGGTTTTTTTCTGTATGTCTTGGCAGCCGCCATGGCGCCGTTGCACTGATATTCGCACAGGTCCGGACGGTTGGATAAATTTACCTTCGCATAAGCCTCATCGTAGCCGCACTGGGCAAAAACCGGCTTCAGCTCCCCGGCGATCAGATCGAGAATCTTTTTCATTCTTCCGATTTCCTTTCTGTTTTGCTCTGATTTCCTTGATTTTATTCTGAAATATTATAAAACGGTTCCCGGAAAAAAGCAACGGGAAAAGGGCCGCCGGTCATGCCGGCAGCCCTTCCTTCAAACCTGTCCTTATACTCTGGACAGATACTCTCCTGTACGGGTATCGATCTTTAACTTGTCGCCGATGTTCACAAACAGAGGAACATTGATGACAGCTCCGGTCTCCAGTGTAGCCGGCTTTGTAGCGCCCGTAGCCGTATCGCCCTTGAATCCCGGCTCCGTATCGGTCACCTCCAGCTCCACGAATAACGGCGGCTCTACGGAAAATACGCTTCCGTTGTAGGAGCAGATCTTACACATATCGTTCTCTTTCACAAACTTTAACGCATCGCCGATGGTCTCGCTGTTCAGAGCGATCTGATCATAAGTTTCCACGTTCATGAAGTGGAACAGATCTCCGTCGGAATACAGGTACTGCATATCCACACGGTCGATTCTCGCTGCCGGGAATTTCTCCGTCGGACGGAAGGTTTTCTCAATCACGCCGCCGCTGATCACGTTCTTGATCTTCGTTCTCACGAATGCAGCGCCCTTTCCCGGTTTTACGTGCTGGAACTCGATGATCTGGCAAACGTTGCCATCGATCTCAAGAGTCATGCCGTTTCTAAAATCACCAGCTGATATCATAAATGATATTCCTCCTTAAATTCTTTTCTCTCATACTTTCCTTTAATCATACCTATTCTATACTAAAACCAGGGTATTTTCAACACCTTTTTACAATTTTCAGAGCGTTTCTCCCTGCTTTCCCGTAAGGTAATCCATGGCCAGAGCATAGCCCTTCAGTCCCAAACCGACGATCTGGCCGTCGCAGACCGGAGCCGTTACGGAATGGTGACGGAATTCCTCCCGCTTGTGCACATTGGAAATGTGAACCTCAACCTTGGGCATGGATACGGATGCCAGGGCGTCTCTCACCGCGTAGCTGTAATGGGTAAAGGCCCCCGGATTGATGATGATTCCTTCCGTCCCGTCTCCGTAAGCCGCCTGAATCCGGTCAATGACCGCGCCCTCATAATTGCTCTGGTACACCTCCACCTGATGGCCTTCCGCCTGTCCCTTCGCCTCCAGACTTTTCACCAGACTTTCATAGCTCTCCGTTCCGTACACGCCCTTTTCCCGGATTCCCAGGAAATTAATATTCGGGCCGTTGATCACCAGTATCTTCATATCCCATTCTCTCCTTTCCGCCGCTTAAAGACAAGCTCCGCCACTTCCTCCGGAGTTTTTCCGTCCGTATCCACAGCAAAGTGGGAGGCTTCCTCATAGGCCGCTTCCCGCCGATTCAGCAGTTCCCGTATCTTCCCTTTCGGATTCTCTCCCTTCAGCATGGGCCTGGTATCGTCTCCCTTCAGCCGGTCCCACACGGTCTCCGGACGGCTTTTCAGATAAACCACGGTGCCCGCTTCCTTCAAAAGCCTTCTGTTTTCCTCCCGAAGGGGAAGACCTCCTCCCACAGAGATTACCGTATTGCTCACCTTTTCCTTCAGCTCCCGCACGGCCTCCGTCTCCATTTTCCGGAAAGCCTCTTCTCCGTCCTCCTCAAAAATGGCCGTTACGGATTTCCCCGCTTTCTCCTCTATCATGCTGTCCGTATCCAGAAAGTCCTTTCCGAACTGTTCTGCATACAGGCGTCCTACCGTGGTTTTCCCCGCTCCCATAAAGCCGATAAACACCACGTTTCCCTTTCCTCCCAAAAGCCGCTCCTCCATCCGGCGGCGGATCTGCCTGACGGTTTCCTCCCCTACCTGAACCCGGGGATTCCAGAGCTCGTAGGCGATCACTCCCTGATAAATAAGCATGGACAGACCGTTGAAGGCCTGTCCCCCCGCCCGGCGCACCAGCTTCATGAATTTGGTCTCAAAGGGAGTGTAGACAATGTCAAAACCCACGGATATTTTTCTATAAAACTCCTCGTCCTCAATGGGAGCTGCCTCTGTGTTCGGCGCCATTCCCACGCTGGTGGACTGAACACAGAGATAGGAGCCGCCCGGAATCTTCCCGTGCTCCTCCATCCCCATGGGGAAAAAGATGTTCCGGCCGAAGGCACGGTTCATCTCCTCTGCCAGCCGCTCCGCCCGTTCCCTGCTTCTGTTGAGCAGATAAACCAGCTCCGCTCCGTGAGAACCCAAGGTATAGGCCGCCGCTTTTCCCGCGCCTCCCGCTCCCAGCAGGATGCACCGGGCGCCTTCTATGGAGATCCCTTCCTCCGTCATGGCTCGGTACAATCCGGGAGCATCCGTATTATATCCCTTATAGCCCCCGGGTATCCTGACCAGGGTGTTTACCGCTCCGACGGCGGCTGCTCCCGGATCTGTCTCCTTCAGATAGGGAAGCACCTGCTGCTTATAGGGAACGGTCACATTCAGTCCCGCCAGATTCATGGCATAGGCTCCCTTCACCGCCTCCTCCACCATATCCGGCTCCACCTTCAGCGGCACATAAACCGCATTTACCCCTGTTTCCGCAGCAAAAAAGTTCTGCATCATAGGCGAATAGGAATGCTCCACCGGATTTGCCATAATTCCGCACACCTTTGTTTTTCCGTCAACCATTCCTCTTCCTCCTCTTTTCTCTTTCGTACTCCCATAAAACCAGCTTCTCCGGATACCGCTTCAGCACGATCTGAATTTCTTCCTTCGGATCGATGGGCTTTACCAGAACGCTGGGAATTCCCGCCCGATTGGCTCCGTACACGTCCGTAAACAGCTGATCCCCCACAAACAGCGTGGTGCTTCTGTCCGTCCCCATGGCTTTCATGGCCTGCTCATACCCTCTTCCTGCAGGCTTTCCCGATTTCCATAGATATTTGGAGCCTACGGCCTCCGCAAAGGAAGCCACTCTCTTTTCCTTATTGTTGGACAGCAGGAACGTGTCCATCCCCAGAGCTCTCAGTCCGGCAAACAGTTCCACTGCCTGTCTGTCCGCCGGAGCTCCGTGGGGAACCAAAGTATTGTCAATGTCAAAGATCACTCCCCGGATCCCTTTCTTTTTCCACTCTTCATAGGAAATCTCATAAGCGGAGTCCACATACTCCTTCGGATAAAATACCTGAAACATCAATCACTTTTTCAGCAGCTTGCTGATCTCCTCCATAAACGTATTCACATCCTTGAACTCCCGGTACACGGAAGCAAAACGGACGTAAGCCACCTCATCCAGATTTTTCAGCTTCTTCATCACCAGCTCGCCGATGGCCGAGGTTGCGATCTCTTTTTCCTCCCTGTTGAAGATCTCCGTCTCGATCTCGTCAATCATCAGATTGATCTCCTGGGTGGATACGGGCCGCTTGTGGCAGGAATGGATAATTCCGGCTTCGATCTTCGCCCGGTCATAGGTCTCTCTGGAGTTGTCTTTCTTGATCACCATAAGAGGCATGGTCTCCAGCTTTTCATAGGTCGTAAAACGTTTGCCGCAGGTCTCGCACTGTCTGCGGCGGCGAATGGAGCTGTTGTCATCCGCCGGTCTGGAATCGATTACTTTTGTGTCGGCAGCATTGCAAAATGGACATTTCACGGTATGTTTCCTCCTGAGTGCGGGCGCCCTTTCCGCCCGATTTTTTCATTTATTTTACCTTAGGGCCGAAGAATCTGCAAGCATTTTCCTCTGCCTAATCCTTGCACGTTTCTTCCACATCCTTTCTCTTCACGTCCACCAGGATAATATCCTCACCGATCTGGCAGACCTGGCAGAAGGGAATCACGTACTCCTTTTCATGGCCCAGGAAGCCGCAGATGCAGCCCGGGCCGGGCACAATCAGGGCGAGAATGCAGCCGGTATGAATATCAAAATCCACATCTCCCACGAAACCCAGCCTTTTGCAGTCATTGATATTGATGACTTCTATCCTTTTGAGCTCACAGATCCTCATTTCCGGCCTTCTCCCCGGTTTCTCCATTTAGTATATGCAGGAATCCTGCCTCTTTTCTCTTTTCAGGTCAAGATAAAAATAAATAAGGGTGCAGTACATATAGGGGCCGGTCCAGAGGAAGCCGATTCCCAAGCTCAGATAGCTGAGCGCGATCATGCCCGCAAAGGACAGCATCAGAACGAACAGGCGCCTTTTGTTTCCCTCCATAAGACGTACGCTCCGGCCTATGGCCTGAAACAGCCTGGCCTCCCGGTCCTCCGCAAGCACCAGAAAGGTCTGACCGCAGAACAGCCAGAGCAGAGTACCCAGCACGATGCTCAGCAGAAGAAACGCGATCCTCGGCCCCTTCAGCCAGACTGCCCACGGCGCCAGGGAAAAAGCTGTGCTTGCCGCAATATAAGGAATGGATACTGCCAGGCTCACCGCCAGAAAGATCAGCTGCAGCCCCGCAAAACGCCAAGGGCGGTTTTTAAACCCATAGAGCAGATCGCCCATTCCGAAGGGCTGCTCCGTACACAGGTTGTAGAAAAACCGGAGAAGTCCCGCCTGGAAAACAGCCGCCGCTGCCGTTACCGCCAGCGTGAGAATCAGAATGAGCAGCACGGCTGCCAGAAGCACGGCCTCTCCCGGCACTTCCTTCAGGCCTATTCCAACCAGAACCGCCGCTTCCAAGGGAAGGATCAGCGCCATGGAAATCAGCATCTGCACAAGATAAGATATCACCAGTGCCCCCGCCGATATTGCATAGTTTCCTGCAAGCTTCTGTCTGGCTGTCTGTTTCAGCCGGCTTATCTTCATTTTTTTCTCCATGTCAGTATCCTCCCAGTTCTGCCTGTATTACAGGAACATTAGCAAGAAACAGCAGAATCATCGCTGCCGCTCCTAAAATTATAGCCGCCGCTCCCATAATGATCCCTGCCAGCGCCTTGGACTCAATCCTGTCCTCCACTTTGGACAGCAGTCCGAAAATCACCGCCAGGCTTCCCGCTGCTATGCCTCCCACGCCGCAGCAGCAGATTCCGAAAAAAGACACAATGCCCAGGATCATCGATGCCAGCGCCATATGATTTGCGGCAGGAGCGGCCGGCCGGTCGGGAACCGTCAGCATATTCTCCTCCTGCCTCTCTTCATGATCCAGATTCATCCGTTTTCCTCCTCTTCTGAAATATGTCTCAGTTTACCACTTTTTTCTCCCGCTTTCAACAGCGCCTTGCCCCCTGCGCAAAAAGCGGCGCAGCCTCCGGAAATATTCCGGAATGCTGCGCCGCTTCCTTGGGATCCGTTTATCGGTCAGTCTAAGGGAACTACCGCTCCGCCGTAAGTGGTGTTGATGAATTCCTTGATCTCATCGCTCTTTAACACCTCTACCAGAGCCTGGATCGCCGGATCGTTCTCATGTCCCTCCTGAACGGCCACCACATTGGCGTACTTCTCGGCCGCCTCAGAATCGGACGCTTCCACTGCCAGAGCATCTGCGACGTCCAGACCTGCGTCGATGGCATAGTTTCCGTTGATAACCGCCACGTCCACGCTGGTTAAGGATCTGGGAATCTGTGCCGCCTCCATCTCAACAATGTCAAGGTTCTTGGCATTTTCCTCAATGTCATTCTTGGTTGCAGACAGGCCTGCGCCCTCTTTCAGCTTGATCAGGCCCTGTGCCTCCAGAAGCAGAAGAGCTCTTGCCTCGTTGGTTGCGTCATTGGGAACCGCTACCTGAGCGCCGTCTGCCAGCTCCTCCAGGGAAGCGGTCTTTCCGGCATAGATGCCGAAGGGCTCATAGTGGATGTTTCCGGCGCTGGCCAGATGGGTGCCTCTCTCCGCGTTGAAGTCCTCCAGATAGGTAATATGCTGGAAATAGTTGGCGTTCAGATCACCGCTCTCCAATGCCAGGTTGGGCTGCACATAGTCCACGTACTCCACGATATCCAGCTCATAGCCCTTTGCCTCCATGGCCTCTTTGGCTGCCTCCAGGATCTCTGCGTGGGGAGCCGGGCTGGCGCCTACGGATACCTTTTCCAGCTCGCCGGCTGCCGCAGTTTCCTCCTCTGCCGCCTCTGCCGCCGTGGTCTCCTCCGCTGCTTCCGTCTCCGCTGCGGTGGTCTCAGCCGCGGTGGTTTCTGCCGTCTGGCTTCCGCAGGCTGTCAGGGATGCTGCAGCCAGAAGGGCTGCCGTCAGGATTGCAAGGTTCTTCTTCATAATGGTTTCCTCCTCATTTTAGATTCTGCCGGTCCCCCGGCATATATGTGTAATTGCCTAAGGCAGAATTACCGAATTCTTCTGTCCGTTGCTCTGGACAGCCTCATCATCACTTCCTGAATGATCTGAACAATAATCACCAGAATCGCTGCCGTCACCAGCATCAGGCCCAGCTCATACCGGTAATAGCCGTGATTGATGGCAATGGCTCCCAGCCCGCCTCCGCCTACAAATCCGGCCATGGCGGAATATCCGAGAATGGTGGTGATGGAGATGGCCGCTCCCACTAACAGGGAAGGCTTCGCTTCCGGAAGAAGGACCTTCCATACGATCTGAAAAGTGCCGGCTCCCATGGACTTGGCGGCCTCGATCACTCCTGCGTCCACCTCCTTAAAGGAGGATTCCACCATCCGGGCGATATCGGGAGCCGCTGCGATCACCAAGGGCGGCACAATGGCCTTGGAGCCTACCAGGGTTCCCACCAGAGCCTGCGTAATGGGCATTACCATAATCAGAAGAATGATAAAGGGCACTGCCCGTAGCAGGTTGATGGCAATTCCCAGAACGGTCTGAAGCGCCGGGATCGGACGGATCCCGTCCCTGTCCGTCACCACCAGCACGATTCCCAGGGGAATTCCGATGAGATAGGACAGGAGGGAAGACAGCCCCACCATGTAAAGAGTTTCCTGTATTCCTTTCAAAATCATATTCATGGTTGCCGAATCAAAAGTCATCTCTCGTTACCTCCTCATGGGGAATTCCGGCTGTGGCCAGATAATTCATCACCCGTTTTTCCTCTCCCTCGTCCTTGGGAAGCTGAATGATCATCTGCCCCAGCGCCGTTCCGTTCACATCCTTTGTGGCTGCATACATAATATTCACCGGCACCTTGCAGGCAAGAATCAGATTGGCCAGCACCGGCTCGTTGGAAGCCCGGCCGTCAAATGTAATA
>CALWEP010000001.1 GCA_944377325.1 uncultured Lachnospiraceae bacterium | reverse complement strand
GTTTTCATAGGATTTTTCCCCGAATCCTTCCATCTCTACGATGGCGTCTCTGTGACGGTCCAGATGGAACATATCACTGTATTCGCGGATAAAGCCGGCCCCGATAAATTTCTCAAGGGTGGCCTCCGACAGCCCGTCAATGTTCAGGGCGTCCCGGCTGGCAAACAGAGCAAAGCTCTTGATCTTTTTCGCCTGACAGTCCGGATTGGTGCAGTAAAGCGTTTTGATCCCGCTCACATCCTTAATCTGTGTATTTCCGCCGCACACGGGACATTTCTTTGGAATATTCTTCACTCCGCTTCTGGTAAGATTATCTGCGATCTGAGGTATGATCATATTCGCCTTGTAAACCGTAATCCTGTCTCCCTCTCCCAGCTCCAGCGCTTCCATAATGCTGATATTGTGGATGCTGGCCCGGCTCACGGTGGTTCCCTCCAGCTCCACCGGCTCAAACACAGCCACCGGATTGATCAGGCCCGTTCTGGACGGACTCCATTCGATGTGGGAAAGTGTGGTCTCCTGGATCTCATCCGCCCATTTGAACGCAATGGAATCTCTCGGAAACTTTGCGGTCCGTCCCAGGGATTCCCCGTAAGCGATGTTGTCATAGAGCAGCACAAGTCCGTCCGACGGCACGTCATTGTTCTCCACCGCCTCCGCAAATTCCCTCACCGCCTGAGAAAGGCTCTCTCCGGTGACCTTTTTCCAGTCCACGGTTTCAAACCCCTGATCTCTCAGCCACAGAAACTGCTTTTCTCTGGAATTGGAAAAATCCTCTCCGTCCGCCTTTACCAGAGCAAAGGCGTAGAAGCGGCCGCTTCTGGCAGCCGTGATTTCATTGTTCAGCTGGCGCACCGAGCCGCTGCAGAGATTTCTGGGATTCTTGTATTTCGCATCCACATCCTCAATCTCTTCATTGATCCGCTCAAAATCGGAATACCGGATCACCGCCTCCCCCCGGAGCACCAGCTGGCCCCGGTAAGGGATGGTCAGAGGAACATTGACAAATACTCTGGCATTGTTGGTGATCACCTCTCCGATCTCCCCGTTTCCCCTTGTGACTGCTTTGGCCAGAACTCCGTTTTCATAGGTAAGAACCACCGTCAGGCCGTCCATTTTCCAGGAGAGAAGGCCGGTCTGCTCCCCCAGCCACTCCTTCAGCTCATCCACGCTTTTTGTCTTGTTCAGGGAAAGCATCGGGCGCTCATGCGCCTCCTTGGGCAGTTCGCTCAGTACCTGATACCCCACATTCTGGGTCGGGCTTCCTGCAAATATCACTCCCGTCTCCTTTTCCAGGGCCGCCAGCTCATCGTACAGAGCGTCATACTCATAGTTGCTCATGATCTCCCGGTCTTCCTGATAATAGGCCTTTCCGGCCTCATTGACGATCCGAATCAATTCCTTGATTCTCTTGATCTTCTCTTCCATATGCCTCTGATTCCTTTCCTGTCAGCGTTCGTCCTGCCGGTCTCTGTCCCTTTCCCCATTTTCCCGGGCCTCATACCGGCGGACAGGAGTCCGGTATACCCGCTTTTCCGCCGGCTTCTGCTCCTTCTGTTTTCCTGTATCTCCGCCGGTTTTTCTCCAAACTCCCGCCGGCTTTCTTTCCGGCTTCCGTTCCGGCGCTCCCTGTTTTCCGTTCTCCCGGTCCCCGGCTTCCTTCAAATTTTCTCCGAAGCCTCCCGGCCCGTTCTCCGATCCTTCCAGAAGCCGCTCCAGTTCCTTCCATTCCTCCGCCGTCACCTCCCGGTACTGTCCTACCGGCAGATCTCCCAGGCAGATATTCATAATCCGAACCCGCTTTAAGGCCACCACCCGGTAGCCCAGGGCATCGCACATTCTTCGGATCTGCCGGTTCAGCCCTTGGGTCAGAATGATCCGGAAGGTATACCCCCCTGTTTTTTCAACAAAGCAGGGTCTGGTCACCGTATCCAGAATCTCCACGCCCTTCCTCATCCGGTCCAGAAATTCTCCGGTAATCGGTTTGTTCACCCGCACGGTATATTCTTTTTCATGGCGGTTGCTGCCCCGAAGAATTTTGTTCACAATATCCCCCTGGTTGGTCATCAGAATCAGCCCGCTGGAATCCTTGTCCAGACGGCCGATAGGATAGACTCTCACGGGATAGCCGAGAAATTCCACAATGTTTTCCGCCCGGTCCTTGTCCGACGTGGTACAGACAATCCCTCTGGGCTTATTGACGGCCAGAAGAATCTTTCTCTCCTTTTTCCTGCCGCTTACCTTCACCCCGCGGCAGATAATCTCTTCCTCTCCCGTCACCTTCATTCCCATAACTGCCGGCACACCGTCCACCAGAACCTGTCCCTCTTCCACCAGCCGGTCCGCCTCCCTGCGGGAGCACACTCCGGAATCGCTTAAATACTTATTCAAACGCATCTCTTCCATTATTCTCTCCTGTTCCCGGCCGGTCATGCGCAAGCCGCCGGCCGCTTCATATCTCCGGCTTTCACCAGACCGGAAAAGACCCGCAAATGCTCAGTTTTCTGCGCTTTTGCGGGTCCTGTCTTCTTATTTTTCCTGTTCCGGATGGGACGCGATAAACATGGCATCCCCAAAGCTGAAAAAGCGGTATTTCTCCCTGATCGCTTCCTCATAGGCTGCCAGCACATGCTCCCGTCCTGCCAGAGCTGACACCAGCATTACCAGCGTCGATTCCGGAAGATGGAAGTTAGTGATCAGACCGTCCAGTATTTTGAACCGGTATCCCGGATAAATGAAGATGTCCGTCCAGCCGCTTCCTGCCTTCAGCACTCCGTCCTCACCTGCCGCCGACTCCAGCGTCCGGCAGCTGGTAGTTCCCACACAGATGACCCGTCCTCCCTCTCTTTTGGTTCGATTGATCTTTTCCGCCTCTTCCTCATCCACAATATAGAATTCCGAATGCATATGGTGATCCAATACATTCTCCACCTTTACGGGGCGGAAAGTTCCCAGCCCCACATGGAGGGTCACATGAGCGATGGTTACCCCCTTATCCCGGATTTCCCCGAGCAGTTCCTCCGTAAAATGCAGCACTCCCGTGGGCGCGGCCGCCGATCCGTCATGTTTGGCATATACGGTCTGATAGCGGTTCTTATCCTTCAGCTCATGGGTAATATACGGCGGAAGCGGCATCTGGCCCAGCCGGTCCAGAATCTCCTCAAAAATCCCTTCGTAGGTAAACTGAATCAGACGGTTTCCTTCCTCCACCACATCGATTACCGTGCCGGTAAGAAGGCCGCCGCCGAAATGAATCACTGCGCCCGGTCTGGCCTTTTTCCCCGGTTTTACCAGCACCTCCCATATGTCATTGGCCCGGCGCTTCAGAAGAAGCACCTCAATTTTCGCCTGTGTTCCCTCTTTTACGCCGTAAAGCCTGGCCGGAATCACCTTCGTGTCATTAATGACCAGGCAGTCGCCTTTCCTCAGATAAGAAACAATATCTTTAAAAATCCGATGCTGAGTTTCGCCCGTATCTTTATCCAGTACCAGCAGCCTGGACGCGGAACGGTCCTCCAGGGGATCCTGGGCGATCAGCTCCTCCGGCAGGTCAAAATTAAAATCCTTTACATCCATTTAAACTTCTCCTCTTTACCAGACCGCCCTGCAGCCAGTTTTCTGTCTGCAGGGCGTTATTTCCTCTTCGTTCCCGGTCTCCTACTGAGCGGCGGCTTCTCCGCCGGTCTCCGCCTGAGTCTGGGCTTCCGTTTGTGCCGCGGAGGTCTGAGCCGTCTGAGCAGAATCCGGTACGGTCGTCCCTTCCTTCAGCATTCCGTATGCGCTGGCCAGTCTGGTATCTGCAGATATGGCCACCTCCAGCTCTTCATTTACCTGAGCTGCCAGGCGTCTTACCGCCTCGCTCTGTTCCGCTTTGGCAGCATACTCTGCCTCTTCAGCAGTGATATTCTCTACAATATGATAAGTCCCGTCATCCTCCATCCTCACATAGCACCACATGATGGTGGGAGCGAGGGTCTCTGTCACCCGGAATTTAATGTCCGCAGTCACATAAACGATATAGGTATTGTCCTCCATTCCCGGAAGGGTATAGCAGTCCACATTCTCAATGGCTTCCACATATTTTGCACGATACTGCATTCTCTGACGGAGCTCTTCCGTTCCTGTCATATCTGTCTTTCCGTAAAGCTGATACATGGTCTCGGCATCGCAGTCCGTCTTTGCCCTGCAGTATTCCTCCATCAGTGCAGTGATCTCCGGAATATCGTTATGCTTCAGCTCCGAATCGGCCTCCTCGGCTGTCTCTCCGTTTTCCTGGTCTGCGGCAGCTTCTTCGCTGTCAGGCTCTGTTCCGGACGGTTCTCCGTCCTCACCGTCTGCCGGCGCTTCCGCTCCGGTATCCGTCTCCGCCATGCTTTCCGTTTCTTCCGTACGGATCGAAGCCTCTTCTGCGGAATTCCCGGCAAAGCCGGCCCATCTGTCAGCCAGGACAATGACAAGAATCAGAATCATCACGACCAGAGGCAATGCCAGGATCTTCAGGTACTTCTGCCTGTCTCTGTTCCTGACCGAACCTCCTCTTTTTTTCTTCTGGTTTTTCATTCTTGCTGTATCCTCCTGTACGGCACATTTGGCGTACCTCTGTACATTTTAACAAAATATCCATCAAAAAGCAACAAATCTGTAATGAAAAGTGCTTCTCCCCCCACCGGACCATAAAAAATACCGCAGTCCGGCGGCTTTCTTCCCCCCGCCGGCTGCGGCATTTCCCCAGCAAAAAATGCACCTGATAGGAATCGAACCTACGCACGCGGCTCCGGAGGCCACTGCTCTATCCACTGAGCTACAGGTGCATCGGCTATTATCTTACTACATTTTTTCTCATACTGCAAGACTTTTTTTATTTTTCTTCCTCAACGCCCTGCAGACACATCCCCAAAGAAAAAGCAGGCGCCCAAATACAGCTTTTCCATGCACCTGCTTTTTCCGTATTTTATAAGCCGTTTTTACAGCACAGACGCAGCGTCTCTGCCGCAGATCACCGTAAAATCAGGATGGAGCTTCAGGCTCTTCGTACCCATGGCCATCCATTCCCCCTGCCGGATCTCCTCGTCAAAATCCTGCCGGTTTTCCAATGAACCATCCGTTATGCTTTATTCGCCGGAGGCCTTCTGCTTCTTCGATACAAGCTCCGCCAGCAGCCGTCTCAGCTGTCCGAAGTCAATGGGCTTCGGCAGATGACTGTCCATCCCCGCCGCCTTTGTTCTGGCTATATCCTCTGCAAAGGCGTTTGCCGTCACGGCAATGATGGGCACCGTCTTTCCGTCAGGATGATCCAGTCCGCGGATCGCCCGGCTGGCTTCGCAGCCGTCCATCTCCGGCATCTGCATATCCATCAGCACTGCCGATACGGTTCCGGGCGCTGTCTCGGAAAATTTCTCAACCGCCTCCCTGCCGTTCCAAGCCTGAATCACATTCATGCCCATCATAGTCAGAAATTCCACGGCAATCTCCATATTAATCTCATTGTCCTCAGCCACCAGGATCGTTTTTCCTTCCAGAATTCCCGGATTTGCTTCCCTTTCTTCCTTCTCATCGGGCTGCTCTTCCTGGAGAATAATGGGAAGGGGCAGAACGATGGTAAATTTGCTGCCTTCTCCCAGACGGCTCTGCACAGTGATCTCACCGTCCATCTGCTGAACCAGATTTTTTACAATGGACATTCCCAGTCCCGTTCCCACCGTTTTCGCGGAAGCGAACGTCACCTCCCGGGTAAACGGCTGAAAGATGCGCTCCAGAAATTCCTCTGACATACCGAAGCCCGTATCCTGAACGGCGATCTCGTATTTTCCCACTTCTCCTCCGGACAGCTGAACAACGGAAAGTTTTATTTCCGCTCCCTTTCCGCTGTATTTCAGCGCATTGGACAGCAGATTATTGAGAATCTGGCTGAGCCGTACGGGATCGCAGGACACCACAGGATCCTGAAGGCGGAATTCTGTCTCCAGATTCTTTCCTTCCTCGCCGGCCTTTTCCGCAAACATCGCCGCACATTCCTCGCCCCATCTTCGCAGATTGACTGCCTGGCATTCCAGTGTCCGGCCGGACTGCTCGCTTCTGGACATGTCCAGAATATCGTTGATCAGGCCCAAAAGCTGCTGGCCGGACCGCCGGATCTTTTCCAAATACTGATTCATGGCCTCACAGTCATCCGAATGGTTCATCGCCAGCTCCGACAAGCCGATAATGGCGTTTAAAGGCGTCCGCATGTCGTGGGAAACGCTGCTGAAAAAGAGATTTCTTTCCTTGGCGCTTTTTCGGGCCGTTTCCAGAGCAGATTCCAGCAGCATTTTCTGATTCAGCTGATCCTGCTTTTCCTTTTCCACCTCCCGGAAGCACAGAATCACCTCATTGTAGCCCAGAGAGCGGCTGTAGATCATTCTGGCGCTGACCCACTTATAAACGTTTCCGAACCGGCGTTTGTAGTCTCCGCCGAAATCTCCCACTCCCTCCTCCGCCAGACGTCTGATATTTTCCAGAGAAAAATTCTTTCGGAATTCTTCATTGGTGCCCGGCTCCACCAGCTCTCCGATGACCTGGAGAATTCTCTCATAAGGTCCTTCCCTTCCCAGCAGGCCGATCACATCCTCCGCTCCCTTGACTGTCTCATATGTTCCCAGCTCATAGTTCACCCGGTAAATGCCGTAGTAGGAATCCCCCAAAATCATTACCGTATCGGAGGTTCTTCTCAGCCTCTCCCCTCCTATGAAAGCGCGGGCAGCGGAAACTGCCGCTGCCAGCAGAAGGAAAATGCTCGTCATCAGCAGAAACAGAAATATCCAGTCCGTATCTCCGTGCAGAATCGTATTGACGGGAATGGTAATGGCCGCCGTCCATCCGTTGTCCATCTCACAGTAGTACACACTCCTGCGGCTTCCGTTCAGGTCTGTTACGGATGCCCTGGCGCTTTCCAGCGTTCCCTCCCGAATCATCCGGTACAGCTCATCCGTATAGGCATTCACCTCTTCTTCCGCCGCTTTCAGCCCTGTTACGCTGTACAGCACCTTTCCGGAACTGTCAAAAAGGAAAAAGGAGCTGTTCTCCGGCATCTGTACCTGGTCGGTGTACTTATAGAGCTTATCCGCCTGGATATCCAGAGCCAGCAGATTGCCGTACCCATCCGTTTTCCGTACAATGGTCACAATATCCCTGCCGGTGGCCGTATCCTGATACAGATCCGTAAACACGGTTCCCCTCTCCGCTTTCATGGCCGTCTGATACCATTCCTTATCTCTGTAGTCGTAGTTCTCGATTCCCTCCCAGCTTTCCGCAGTAATAAACTCCCCGTTCACAACCGCATAGGGCTTCACCATCTGATAACCCAGCATATCCTCCAGGTCCTTGTCATAGGTCCCCAGCCACTCTCTGATTTTCTCCGGATCCCCTTCCTCCTCCAGAGTATCCAGATGCTTTGCCCCCAGGTAGATCAGCATTTTGTACATCTGAATCCGGTTCTGCTCCTTCTCCGCATAGCTCTGAGCCAGAGAAGTCCCCATATCTCTGGCATTCTGGAGCATCTTGTCCCGAACCAGGAGAATTCCCCAAAACACCATAAAGGCCACCGTAAGCATCAGCGCCAGCCCCAGCTTTGCGGGCAGATCCATTTTTTTCAGCATTTTGCCGTATGGTTTCATTCGGTCTCCTCTCCTTTTTCATTCCCCTGGGTTCTCACCGCATTGGGATAGATCCGGCTGATCCTCTCGTCGCCGTAATGCTCGTCCATATACTCCTGCCAGGAAGACGAGGCCTCCACTCCCCGGCATCTCTGGTCATATCTGGCCAAAGCCATGGCGCTGACCGTCATATTGGCTGTCATGAATACTGCCAGAACGGCCACCGCCGGCCTTCCGGCTTTTTTCGGTATTTTCTCGATCCAGCGGGAAAATACGGGATAGAAGCCCTTCATCCAGACTACTGCCGCAATTCCCCAAAAAAAGCAGTACAGCAGATTGATTCGTCCTCCCAGGTTAAAGGGGATTTTGCTGTAATCCCAAAACACGGTCCCGAAACAGAGCTCCGTAAACACGCTGCACAGATATTCATAGGCTCCTCCCAGAAAGGTTCCTGACAGAAACAGAAACCGGTCGGAGCGGTCCTTATATTTATACAGGAGAGCCGTGGCTGCCCCGAGAGCGATTCCCCAGACCAGGCTGAACGGCCCCCACACCACGCTGCTGCGGCTCATCCACACCCCTGCCGTCACCCGGCAGAAAATGGTTTCCGTCACATCTCCCAGAAAAGCTCCCACAAAAAACAGAAGAAAAATTTTGCTGAAGCAGGCTCCCTGGGCAAACACATCGCTCTTCGCCTTCTCCGCCTTTTCCCATGCCTTTCCATGGATCTTTTCCAGACGTTTTCTGGTTGTTATGGAAATCCAGTGCTGAAGCCTCCTGGTCGCAACGGTAATCTGGCTGTCCACCCGTTCCAGTCCCGGCATCGTTCCCTGCCGGCCGTACAGAGCGATCAGAGATCCCACTCCGTCAATAAAAGTCAGAGCAAGAAGAATCCAGAGAAGCACCTTTCCCCCGGCGCCGGGAAGCAGACCGTAGATTCTGCTCAGAAAGGGAGAACCCCACTGAACGGCAGCCGCGCCCAGCACGCCCCAGAGAATCGAATAGGGAAGGCAGATGTAGCCGTCCAGATTCCAGCGGATCCCCGAATAATCCCACCACTTTCCGTAGGGGGAATGCTCCAGAATGTGTCCGGCGATCCATTCCAGCAGAGTACACCAAATAGCGCTTCCCAGAAACAGGAACAGCCAGTTTCCTCTCAGCTCAGGCAGAACCAGGCTCAGCAATGCCCCCGCAATTCCGTAGATCGTACACAGCGGTCCGTCCAGAAGTCCTCTGTTTACAAAATGACGGCTTCTCACCGTTGCCGTCACTGTCTCCAGCACCCAGCCGAAAAAGCCATAGCAGAAAAACAACCATATTATCGTATAAAACAATTTCTTATCCTCGGAGACCGGCTCCTTTTCCTTTCTCGCAGATTAAAGCTATTGTAGCATGGAACGAACTTTTTTTCATCTCTCTTTTTCTGTCTTGACTTCCCCATAGGGCTGTGATAGAAATAAAGTGCAAACCATTATGGAAGGATGTGAATTTATGGACAGTGACAGTTATCCATCTGCGACACGAACAACTGCATACGCATACCTGCCTGACTGTCCATGCCGTATTCCGTAGCAGGGTTTCTTTTCTGTACCCATTTTCAGTCTGCGCCGGTCTGCGTATCGTCCAAACTCAGACAGTAAGGAGGATACCGAAATGAGAAGAAACGATCATGAACTCATCAACCGGGAGATCGCAGACTCCATCATCTCCCTGATTTCCACGGACCTGGCTCCCGAGGAGCTTCGGGACCGTCTCAGTGATTTCCACGAATACGATATTGCACAGGCTCTGGAGGAGCTGCCTCCCCAGGAGAGACGCAGACTCTGCAGCCTTCTCGGCCCCCAGTGGACCGCTGACATTTTCCCCTATTATGACGAACCGGAGGAGCGGCTGCTGGAGCTGTCTCCCGAAGATGCCGCCGCAGTGGCCGAATACATGGACAGCGACGATGCCGCCGATATGCTGGAGGACGTGCCGGAAGAATTCCGCCGGAAAGTCACCGCAGGACTGAGCCGTGATACCGCAGATGAACTGCGCCTTCTGTCTTCCTACGGGGATGACGAAATCGGCAGTCTGATGTCTACCAATTATATTTCTATCTGTGAAACTCTCTCCGTGAAAGAGGCGATGGGAGAGCTGATCCGCCAGAGCGCGGAAAATGACAATATTTCCACCCTCTATGCCGTAGACGGCGAAGGCCGCTTCTGCGGAGCCATCGATCTGAAGGATTTGATTCTGGCCAGAGAGCATACCCCTCTGGATTCCTGCATCGTCCGCTCCTACCCTTTTGTGCGGGATCGGGATGATATTGAAGAGACCATGGACTGGGTACGGGACTATGAGGAGGACTCTCTCCCCGTTCTTGACGGAGAAAACCGCCTCATGGGCGTAATCACCGTCCAGGATGTGGTGGATTATATGGAAGAAGCTTCCAAAGACGTGTACAATAAGCTTGCCGGAATTTCTGAAGGAGACGAGGATGACGAAGACATGAAGGAAACCCTGGCTGTCAGCCTGAAAAAGAGGATGCCTTGGCTGGTGGCCCTGCTGTTTCTGGGAATGTTCGTCTCCACTGTGGTGGGAATGTTTGAGGGAATCGTGGCAAAGGTAGCCATTCTGGTCTGCTTCCAGTCCCTGATCCTGGATATGGCGGGAAATGTGGGAACGCAGTCTCTGGCCGTCACCATCCGGGTGCTGATGGATGACCAGGTTACCGTAAAAAAGCGGGCTGCCCTGATCTGGAAGGAAGTAAAGGTAGGACTGGCGGGAGGCGCGCTTCTGGGCTCCGTCTCCGTTCTCGTCATCGGAATCTACGTGGCCGCGGTGAAGGGCGCGCCTCTGTTTTACGCATTCTCCGTAGCCGGCTGCGTAGGCGCTGCCCTGGTCATGGCCATGACCATTTCCAGCTTTGCCGGAACGGTCATTCCTCTGTTTTTCCATCGGATTAAAATAGATCCGGCAGTTGCCTCCGGTCCCCTGATCACCACCGTAAACGATCTGGTGGCAGTGATCACCTACTACGGAACCGCCTGGCTCATGCTCATCCGGGTCTTCCGCCTGGCATAGCACGAACCGTTCTATTCCGCCTCCCCGCCTCTGTCCTGTCTCAATAGGATCAGAACAGAGGCGAAGGAGGGACGGTAAAAGCCTGCCGGCTTCTTCAGAAGCTCACAGAATTCTTCCAGATCCCGAGCCGTGAGATACAGATAGAATACGCCGTCTCTCGCTTCCGCCCGGCTTCTCTCGCCGGGGCAGAAGCAGAAGGTCCCGTCTCTGCTTTCCAGGGTAAGGGTCCTGTTTTTTCCCACTCTGGCCTTCAGCATCCTGCTCAGGAGGCGGGCCAGATCCACCTCAATCTCCAGACGTCCGTCTTCCCCATCCGCCTTTCCGGTCAGACCGTCCCCGTACAGAAAGCCTGCGGCAGAGCCGTCTTTTTCCATGCCGGCGTTCCAGGCCTTATGAAATTCTTCATTCTCCATAGCGTCCGGCCGGCCCGGCGCCGTAATTCCCATGGGAAACAGGCGGTCCATCTGTTCCAGAAAATCCGTTCCGTTCCAGCACATCAGTCCCTCCATTTCCCGCTTTGTAATCCCCACTGCCTGAAGAAATTCCACCCGGCCGTTGACCGTTTTTCCCTCTCCCAGCAGAGGATCGCGGCGGAACGCCAAAGCCGTCAGGCCTTCAGCCTCCGGACCGATGGGGCCTCCGCAGTCCATATAATGGCCGGGAGCAAAGCCGCTTCCTGTGGCAAATACGTAGCCGGCCAAATCCTGAAGAAGATTCATGGGCCAGACAGGCGGCTCCTCCCCCTCTTTTTTCAATCGAAAGGTCAGTTCAAATCCGTAGCCGCTGCTGTCCGGATCTGCGCACTCCTTTTCCCCCAGCTCAGTAAAGCCGTAGGTCACATAAAGCCAGTGGGGTTCCGGTTCTTCCATGGCTCTTACCTCCACGCCGTCCAGCGTCTCCCTCTTTCTCAGGGTGCGGGCGGCCGTCACTCCGTAGTATGCTCCGGGATTGCCGGAGCAGCGCTGCTCCAGAATCCGGGAAAGATCATCAAAGCCCGGCCTCTCCCTCTTTTCCTCCTGCTGTTCCTCTTTGTTCTGTTCCATATGCCGATCGCTCCTCCTTTTTCTGTTTTCTGCCTGCAGGGCAGGCTCTAGCTGTCTCTGCGGTACACAGTTCTTCCTTTTTTGACGGTCTCCAGTATACGCAGCTCTCTGATGCGTTCCGGATCTGTGCGCAGGGGATCCCGGTCCAGAATAATCATATCCGCCTGTTTTCCCGGCTCCAGCGTCCCCTTTCTGTCCTCCTCGAAGTACTGGTAGGCCGCCCGGACCGTTACCGCTTTCAGAGCCTCCTTTACAGTGACCCTCTCTTCCTCTCCCAGACGTACGCCGTCCCTGGTAATGCGCTGCGCTGCGCACCATACCGTCTCCAGCATATCCGGCCGGATCACCGGCGCATCCTGATGAAAGGTATAGGGAAGCCCCGCTTTTCCCGCGCTTGCCGCCGGACTGATCCGGGATGCCCGCTCCATGCCGAAATTCCGGATATGGGCATCACCCCAGTGATAAACGTGAGCTGTGAAAAATGACGGAATCACTCCCAGCCGCTTCAGCTGAGGCAGCTGATCCGTTCCCAGAAGCTGGGCATGAACCATTACCGGCCGAATCCGTTCCGGGTGAAGCCCCGCCTCCGCCGCAAGACTCACCGCATCCAGGTACTGCTGAGCCGCCCGGTCCCCGTTGCAGTGAGCCAGAATCTGTCTCCCTTCTCCGGCCGCCCGGAACACACTGCCGCAGACCTGCTGATCCGTGAGCACCGGATAGCCGCAGTCTGAGCCGCCTTCATAAGGAGTTCTCATCCAGGCAGTCCTGCTCTGCGGCGACCCGTCCAAAAATATCTTATATCCTCCCAGACGGAAGCCGTTCCTGTAGTCTCCCTCCCACTCCTTCATTTCCCTGAAGATCTCCTCTCCGTCCGCTGCGGAGGGATACCCCACAACCTCCAGCCAAAGTCTTTTGTCACCGCAGAGCTTTTTATACAGGGGGATCATCTGCCTGGGCATCATCCCCTCCTGCACTGTGGCAATTCCGTAGGAGGCATACATCCTCTGAGCCTGTTCATAGGCGTTCATCAGCTCCTCTTCCGACGGCGAAGGCAGCAGGTTCATCACCGGAATAAAAGCATTTTCCTCCAGATAGCCGGTAGGCTCTCCGTTTTCTTTCCATATTTTCCCCCCTGCCGGATCCGGCGTATTTCCGTCTATCCCAGCCGCTTTCAGCGCCAGAGAGCTGAGCACTCCCACATGACCGGATTTGTGCTGAAGCAAAATGGGATGTTCTGCAGATGCCCGGTCAAGTACACTGCGGTCCGGAGCCTTTCCCTCTCTGAGCATCTCCGGGTCCAGATCGCGGACAGCCACCCAGCGGCCGGCGGGAATACGGTTCTTTCTGATGTATTCTCTCACTGCCTCCGTGATCTCGTCAAAGCTGCGGGCGCCCTCCACAGTCCCCTGCAGCCTGGCGTTG